>NZ_DATHKG010000177.1:0-45847 GCF_035489435.1 Flavitalea sp. | reverse complement strand
AAACCCAATAAACGATCCAGGCTGCCTTTTGAAAGCAATAACAATATACCCGCGATACAAATCAATAAACCGGTAAATCTTAACAGGCTGATTTTTTCTTTAAGGAATATTGCCGCCAGTGCGATGGCCATGATAGGTGAGGTGGTCGTTGCAATCAATGCCAGGTTTATAGCAGGTGTATGATGCCCGGCAACATAGAGAAAAGTATTGTATAGAGTGATGCCGGTAAATGCAATCCAAAGCAGGTATTTCCAATGTTTGCGGATCAGGGGAAGCTCCTGTCTGAACTTTTTGTAGCCGATAGGTAAAATAATAATCGAGCCCATTAACCAACGGTAAAAAGCCAGGCTAACGGGGGGTATCTGCTTTATCACACCCCGCGCCACAATGAAATTGCCAGACCAGACAATGGTTGCAGTTACAGCCAGTAAGATGCCAATGTAAATATTCTTTCTTGTCAATGCTATAAATTAGGGTCGGTCTGCCAACGGTAATCAATGAGCGAAATCTATCTCGAAGCTACCGGTGATACGTTCGATAGGTGGATTAAAATATCCGAATTTTACTTCAGGAAACTCGTCATGAATAAGTTCCATGAGTTGTTTGATACCAAGGATCTCACCGGTTTCAGCAATATTGATTTTACCAAGATACCAGTCAGGATCAATGTTGAAATTCCGCCACTGAATCATCGACAATTTTGTTTCAGTTATCAGTTTGCGCAATGCTTCATATTCTTCCTCGCTATCTGTCATGCCCGGGAAAACAAAATAGTTGATGCTGGACCAACCACCATGATGACGCATCACTTTCAGGCTTTCAACAATGTCTTCAAACTGGTAGTTATTTGGCCGGTAATAGGCTTCATAAATATGTTTCCGTGCAGAATTGGTGCTTACGCGTATCGAGTTCAACCCGGCTTCGCATAAAGCCTTCACAGCATCGGGTTTTGATCCGTTTGTATTGATGTTGATGCTTCCCCGATTTGTGTGCTTGCGGATTTCTATGATAGATTCTCTTATTGTTTCCCACATCAACAGGGGTTCACCCTCACAGCCCTGTCCAAAACTAACAATCGGATATGGTGCCGTTGACAAATGGGGAACAGTGAATTCAACGATTTCTTCAGCAGTTGGTTTAAACCTTAACCTGTCCTGGGTAGAAACGATGGTCTCCTCTTCGGGTTGAAAAGAAATACAACCAATACAATTAGCATTACAGGCGGGAGAAGTTGGCACGGGACATTCCCATCTTCCCATAAAATAATTTCTTGCTGCAGGACAATGATAAGTAAGACAACAATTTTCCGCAAGATGTTTTACCAGCCTGTTTTGTGGATACGCATTTAACAGAGTCTGCACTCCGTCTTCGATTTTATCGCTGTGATAACCTCTTGATTCCTGTCTTATATCCTGTTCGATCCGGACAGCCGGAACATAAAATTTTGAGTCCAGCCAGCCGGCTGCAGTATAGCAAAATAATGGAAGAGTAGGGGCCTCCGGACCGGTTTCGAAAGCGGCAATCCATAAACCGGTATGTGCAGGTGGAATAAAAGCCGCAACGGCCCAACCCTTTTCACAGAGCCTCATCTCACCGGTAATTACGTCGATCCCGATTCCTTTACGACCAGGAAGTTCATATAATGATCCGCCTTCAGGTAATTCTATCCACTCTTCTTCCGGGATAGGATATGCGTCCCAGCCACTTCTGCCGGCGGTATACAAACTGGTATCTTCAAAAATATTTCCCTGGCCATCAGAATACAAAATATAAGGGGACTGCTGTAACGACATCACTTCTTCAATTGAATTTAAACCGGCAACACAGATGAAGCAGCCAAAGCAGATGATTTACAGGCAGTTAGTGTTTAACCTAAGATATCAATCAGCCAGCCGGTTTCAACGTTGTTGCAGATAATGTCTGCAAAATTCGTGAATTTGATCGAGTTCTTCGAATCGAAGATTTTTCCTCAGATTGAAATGATAGCTTTTTTCGAGTGAAGTGTCAATTATGATATGATCATAGTGAGCTTCAATATGAGAAATGTTTGACCAGATAAAAAACTTGCTGTCTGGCAGCGCCGGAATCGTTACCCCGGTATGATGAATAGCCACAAACTCAGTTTTCCCCAGCTTTTTTTCGCAGTAGAACAAATAAATATAGGCCACGCTAATCAGTAAATGTATGCTCCCGTTTATCCAGTTGGAATGCAACAGCAGGTCTGAACCAATTCCCAGGAAAAAAATAAATTCAATAAAACGGAAAAACAGGTTTACCAGTGGCATATCCTCCAGTACGTTCTTCGCCACAAACAGAAGAATAAGTATATCGAGTGCTATCAGAAAAAGGCAGCCTGAATAAATAAAACTCCCTCCGGGCTTGATTATATGAGTAATGCCATGAATCAGAATTAAGATGGCAGCGGTGAGATGCAGCAGTTTTCCGGAGCGTTTTAGGTTTTGAAAAGCGGGATGAACGATTGGTAGTGCGAGTGAGTTCATACGGCAGAAGTTTGAGCAAAGATGCGGGATCCTGATAATTCCATAAGGGTATGCGGCATTAAAATTTTCGGACCTGCCCTTGATCTGGAATTTGGGATATGGATTTATCGATATACTCCGGTACTCCGCCTGTATAAGAATTCTCCTAAGAATACTCCGCTTGTTTAAGAAATCAGGCGGAAACGGCAGTTGCAGATTGGAGGCATTTCTCACAAAATTCGTTGAATTCATCTTCATCTGCCTCACCATCTTCGTCGATGGTTTCTTTCTGGAACAGTTTGTTATTTTTGAAATCCAGTGTGAGCAGGTTGTCTTTCAAAACTACATTATTGAAATCCTGCCAGGTATATCTTTTTTTAATAAGGGAATTGAATACAATTTGTTTGTCGGTAAAACCAATCTCTAATGGGAATTTTGCATGGAACTCAAAAAGCCCCAGGAAACCAAACACAAAAACCAGCCATTGGAAATCAGGCATCACGGTCCAGACTATTGCTGCAAAAAACAAAGCGCGGTTATAGGCGACTTTTTCCTGCCTGTTTGTACGAAGAAGGTAAAGATTGCGGGCTATAAGCACAGCAATAAAAATGAATCCAACCAGGTAAACAATTGTCTTCTGTATTGTGATTAATTGCTCGCGCAGAAATATCAGGGCAGAAGCGCTGCAGATAAGCAGGCTGATGAGATCGATATATTTGCGGCTATCATTTCTGAGTGTAACAAGGTAGGTGTAGACCATCCAATTAGTTATTGCTTGCAACCAGCAAATTACATAACTTCCACAACACGTGAGCGCCGACATTCGCATCCCAGTCGTTTTCGCCAACCCCGATCTCCATAAGATCAAAGCCTATCAGTTTACGACCGCTTTGCAAAACCCTTTTCAGTATATAATAAACCTGCTCCGCTTCAAATCCGCCCTGGACGGGAGTTCCGGTGTTAGGACAAAGTTTAGGATCCAGGCCGTCAATATCAAAACTCAGAAACACCTTATCAGGAAGTTTACTGATAATCTCATCAGTTATCTGTTTCCAGTTTTCACCTTCGAATTGTCTTTCCTTTATGTCTTTATCCAGGTAGGTAATCACCCTGTAATTAGAATTGCAGACAAAGGCCCATTCCTCATCAGAAAAATCCCGGACACCTACCTGAACAAGTTTTGTAATTTCCTTGATTTCGGTGAGCGCATTATACATGATGCTGGCATGACTGTACTTAAACCCTTCATACATGGTACGAAGATCGCAGTGGGCATCAATCTGCAGTATTCCGAATTCTCCATGTTTTTCAGCCAGTGCTTTATAATAACCAAGTGGGGCAGAATGGTCGCCGCCAAGCAGGGCAACCAGTTTATTATCTTTTAAAAGATCGCGGGTTTGTTCATACACCCATTGGTTCAGGTAAATGGCGCCTTCATTAATATCTTTCAGTGACTTGCACATGAAGGTATTTTTATCAACTATCTCACCATGGGCAATATAATCGATGAGTAACTCTGCCTCTTTCCTGAGAAAGTCACTTTTCAGCAGGATCTTTTTATCGGTCTGGCGCATAAAAATGCCCTGTTTCCAGGCATCCTTGGTTTCCGCATCAAACAAATCAACCTGCATACTTGCTTTAAAAATATGGTCTGCTGCCCGGGCCGTACCTGCACTGTAGCTTACCGTTACTTCCCACGGAACGGGGAGAATGATGAGACGTGAATCTTCTTCTGTAAACGGGAGCCCGAAAATGTTGTTATCCGGATTGCTGGCTCCGTTTTTATCGAAATGGGATAAATCTTTCATGATAAAGTTCTGCTACTTTAAAACGATCCGCAAGGTAGTAACAGTATGTTTAAGTTGCAAAATAATTACGCCTGGTTGCAAGCCGGGTGTGGCAGGCTGGTTTTTAACTATTTATAAGGTTTTACAATGCGATAACAACTGATCTTTGCCGTTTCAGGACCTGTTGACTGATAAACTGCGGGCCCGTTAACACGTTCCGGACAAATAATTCCTGGGGTCTATTAATATTTAAGACTTATTAATTAATCATAAGTCGCCTTTTTTGAATCAGAATGCGTGCGTTTTTTGTCATAGCTTTGCAATGAATTTTAGATCATTATGAAGAAAATACATATTGCCATCCTTGTTTGTATAGGTATAGTGATTGCGGTGCTAATCAGCACTATGGGAGATTTGTCGAGTTACGAAACACTTGCTTCCGCCAAACAGAAGGCTGGTAAAAATGTAACCATCATTGCCAGGCTTGATAAATCGGCTGACAAACCTATCATCTACGACCCCGCCCGCAATCCGAATTATACTTCATTTCACGTTATAGACTCCCTGGGAAATAAGGCAAAAGTTGCTTACTATTTCGAGAAGCCATATGACATGGAAAAAAGCGAGCGCATCGTTATAAAAGGCAAAATGAATGGTGATGTTTTTGAGATCACCCGGAAAGATGGCATTCTTATAAAATGTCCTTCCAAATATAAAGATGATCCCAAGGCCGCGCAGAACAATCTGAGTCAAAATTAATCTCAACTGATGGACTATATTGGTGAACACCTGTTTCCGGGGCAGCTAGGACATTTCCTCGTTGTACTTTCCCTGGTTGCATCGCTGGTAGCAACTATTGCTTACTTCAAATCAACAACCGCAGTATCAGCCGAAGCAGCCGACTCATGGAAGCGTATGGCCAGGAAGGCTTTTATCATTGATGCGGTTTCTGTAACAGTAACTTTTGGAATCATCTATCACCTGATTTCAAATCATTATTTTGAATATTATTATGCCTGGAATCATTCAGATAAATCGCTGAAAACAGGATATCTTTTTGCAAGCATCTGGGAAGGGCAGGAGGGTAGCTTCCTGTTATGGGCCTTCTGGCACGGTATGTTAGGCATAGTATTGATGCGCACATCAAAAAAATGGGAAGCGCCGGTGATGACGGTGATCAGCTTCGCGCAGGTATATATGGCTACCATGGTGCTTGGTATTCATTTCTTCGATATCAAACTGGGTAGTTCTCCTTTCCTGCTGACGCGTTATATGCAGCCGGCATTTATGGATATGGCCAATTACCTGACCCTGCCGGTATTCCGTGATGGCAATGGATTGAACCAGCTTTTACAGAATTACTGGATGCAGATACATCCACCGATCATATTTCTAGGTTATGCATCAACGGTAGTGCCTTTTTCGTATGCTGTTGCAGGTCTCTGGAAAAAAGAACATAGTACATGGACCAAACCTGTAATGCCCTGGGCATTGTTTTCTGCGGCAATCCTGGGATTGGGTATCATGATGGGTGCAAGATGGGCTTATGAATCGTTGAATTTCGGTGGCTATTGGGCCTGGGATCCCGTTGAAAACGCTTCCATGGTGCCATGGCTAGTATTGGTTGCTGGTATTCATACAGTATTAATCTATAATTCAACCGGCCATTCACTGCGTTCTTCCTATCTGTTTCTTTTACTTGGATTTCCGCTCATATTATATTCAAACTATCTTACAAAAAGCGGTGACCTTGCCGATACATCTGTGCATGCATTCACCAGCCAGGGTCTTAACTGGCAGCTGCGAATAGGTGTTTTGTTATTTGTTATACCGGCCTTGCTGTTTTATGCAAAACGGTATAAACAGATACCGGCAATTGCAAAAGAAGAAAACACTTATTCCCGTGAGTTCTGGATGTTTATAGGATCACTGATCTTGTTTTTATGTTCACTATTCATCGTGATTTTTACATCATTACCTGTCATTAACAAAATCTTCAACACCAATTTCAATGTTGGTACTGATGTTGAATTTTTTTATAACCGTATAGTGATTTTTGTGGCAATCGTTCTTGGTGTACTGACGGCACTGACACAGTATCTGAAATACAAAAACACCAAGAAATCTGAGTTCGGTAAAAAGATCCTTATACCGACTGTTTTATCCTTACTGATAGGTGGCGCTATCAGTTATTGGGGAAATATCAACTACGATACTTATGGGATCGGCTTCCTGGCAGCAATTCACCTGGCCATCTTTGCGGGTGTTTACACCGCAGTAAGCAATGCAGCTTATATCTGGACCGGCCTAAAAGGTAAACTCAAGGTAGCAGGAGCATCTGTTGGGCATATCGGCTTTGGTATTTTCCTGGTAGGAATATTAATCTCATCTTCCAAAAAAGAGATATTATCCGTTAACCGTACCAATCCGTTGAACTTTGGGGAGGGTAACAAGATTACCGGAACAGGCATGGAGAACCTGACACTGTACCATGGAGTTAAGAATGATATGGGTGAGTATTATGCCACCTATGTTGCGGATAGCACAATCAATAATGGAAAACAGATCTATTTTCATATTGAGATGGAGAAAAAAGACGGTTCGGATAAGTTTACACTTTATCCTGATCTGATGCGGAACACAAAGGGTGACCAGGGAATCTCCAATAATCCCGACGCAAAACATTACTGGAACCGGGACATTTTTACATATATCAACCATAGTTCTAAACTACAGGAGGGTGAAGATACTTCCAGTTTTGTAAGCACAACAGTGATGCCCGGTGATACGATATTTTACTCTAATGGTTTTATGATCCTTGATAAGGTGACGCTTAATCCGAATAACGCTAAATACAGTTTTACCGAAAAAGATACGGCGATCATGGCTGAGATTACTGTTCACGCATCAAACGGCAGGAAGCTGAAGGCAAATCCTGTTTATCAACTCAGCAACAACCAGGTGAAATACACCATTGATACAGTATTTGCTGAGGGGCTGGCTGTGGGGCTTTCCCGGGTGGCGGATGCGCAAAGGATTGAAATTAGTGTTAAAGACTCCACAAAACTGGTTCCATTCGTAGCGCTGAAAGTGCTTCGTTTCCCATTCATTAACCTGGTCTGGCTTGGAACTATCCTGATGATAGTCGGATTTGTAATGAGTATTTCGCGCAGGGTCAGGCTATTGTAATAATAATAAACAATTTGTCCCGTTATTGGTCCGGATTTCGTCTATAATCGTATATGTGTATATCTGGGATTGATAACAATCATTTTGTTCTCTTCGGGTTACATTCGCCCTCCCAGGGGTATAATGATTAAAGAATAATTATTATTTTAGCTTTAGTCATGAATAGATGCCGGGAAATAGCGGGAAAAAGTGTCGTGGTGTTGGCTCTTTTGTTGACGACTCACCTGGCTTCGTTTGCCCAGCAAATTCCCGATTCTATCCTCAAAAATTATCCGCTTCCGGAACTGGGCCCGAATGATACTATCCCGGTGCCGGTTACTATATTCGAAAACCAGATTATTCCGGCACAATCACTGGAATGGATCTGGGTGCAGGCGCCATATCCACCCCATCTTTTAAAGAAACGCGAAGCCTATAACCGTTTACGAAATGCAGTTTATGTATGTTATCCTTATGCAAGGAGAGCTGGAATCATTCTGAATGATATAAACTTCAGGCTGTCCACGATAAAAAGTAAAAGTGACAGGAAGAAATATATCAAGACCCGTGAAAAGGAACTGAAAAAAGAATTTTCTGATCCATTAACCAATCTTTCTATCTACCAGGGTAAAGTGTTGATGAAACTGATAAATCGTCAAACAGGTAATAATTGTTATGAGATTATCAAAGAATACAAGGGAGGTGTTACCGCAAGGGTATACCAGACTGTGGCATTCTTTTATAACAGTAGCCTGAAGCAACCTTACGAGGTGGAGGGTAAAGACAGTGAGATTGAGAAAATTGTACTCGAGGTTGAAAAGATGTACAGTAAAAGATAGTTATGAATTATGAGTTATGAATTATGAGATATAGTGGTGAGTGGTAAGTGGTGAGTTGAGTGGTGAGTGATGGTGAAAAAATGAGTGATGATAAGGGTAACCATAACGGCAGTATGTTTGGGAAATGCTGTTACATTAAATAATTCTATTACAATAAATAATACTTGAGAGTATTGTTATGGAAAAATCAGGACCTCAAAGTCTGGATCTCAAAGTCTGGACCTAAAGTCTGGCGATTTTTTCGAGGAGGCCGGTGGTTGAAAATCCCTGTATGATAGGGTTGATTACAACGCGTCCACCATTTGCAATCACTTCCTTTGCTCCGACAATCTGTTCGATTGTATAGTCACCGCCCTTAACAATTACATCCGGTTTAATGGCTTTGATAAGCTCCAGTGGAGTGTCTTCGTCAAATATTACAACAGCATCCACAATCATGAGAGATGCGAGCAGGAGTGCCCTTGAGGTTTCGTCGTTAACCGGGCGACCCTCGCCTTTTAATTTTTTTGTAGAAGCATCGGAATTAACTCCCACAATCAAAAAGTCTGCTTCTTTTGCTGCATCTGATAATGAAGCTATATGTCCGCGATGCAAAATGTCAAAACACCCATTTGTAAAAGAGATCGTTTTACTTTGCAGCCTTAATATCTGCACTGTGTGAAGGAGTGACGGCAGATCAAATATCCTGCTGTTGATAAATTCAACTTTTTTCATACCTGGTTTTTTTATTGAGATAGGGTAACACCAATAATGCTACGAATCCGCTAAGCAGCATCTGGAAAAACTGAACTCCCCATAACAGGCTTCCGAAAGCAAAACCAATGCTTTCTTTTAACCCGTATAATAACATGGTTTGTTGTACAAAAATAGGATAAACACCAATTCCCCCCGGTGTCGGGATGATCATAGCCAGGCTGCCTGTTGTTAAAACGGATAGTGCCTCCTTTATGCCATAACCTGAGGTTTCTTTGAATGCCCATAAACCGATCTGGACACTCAGCAGGAACATCACCCAGATAAAAATCGAGTGAAAGATAAACCACCTTTTATTTTTTAGGTATCGTACACTTATTACACCAGACCAGATGCCTTTTAAAACCAGCTTTATCTTTTTTACAAAACCAATATGTGAAAGTTTCCTGAATACCAGCCATATTGAAGCTATAACTATCACCACTATACCTATAACCAGGAATAATTTTCCAGTGGTAAAAGAGGAAGTTTTAGAACTCAGAATTGATCCCAGCAGGGTACTCATATACTCCCCGATAAGGTCAACCTGAACCAGGACAGTTACAGCTATGATGACGATAAGGCAAACTACGTCAAATGCCCGTTCTGCCACGATGGTGCCGATCAGTTTATCTGCCGGTACTTTTTCATAGCGGGCAAGAATGGTGCATTTAAGCACTTCTCCCAGCCTGGGTAATGCAAGATTAGCCATATAGCCTATCAGCACGGCCATATATGTATTGGAAAGCTTTGGTTTATATCCCAATGGTTCCATCAGGATTTTCCATCGCATAGCCCGGCTCAGATGACTCAACAGCAAAGTGAAGATCACAGGTACAACCATCCAGTAATTGGCATTCTCAAAAGACTGTTTGATGTCTGCCCAGTCATTACTGTCAATTTTTCGAAGTGACCACCATACCAGGAAGACCCCAAACCCAAGAAAAAATATATATTGTATGAGACTCTGGAGTTTCTTTTTCATTATAACAGATTTCCAGCTTTTGGGAACACGATCCAGGGTTTGAAGGTCCGCGCTTTTTCGAAATCCATCCTTGCATAAGAAATCACAATCACTATGTCTCCGACAGCACCCTGGCGGGCGGCCGGGCCATTCAGGCAGCAAACACCGGATCCACGCTTTCCTTTGATGAGATAGGTTTCGATCCTTGATCCATTATTAACGTTGACAACCTGGACCTTTTCATTTTCAATCATGTTTGCGGCATCCATTATATCCTCATCAAGCGTCAGGCTCCCCACATAATTAAGATTAGCCTCTGTTATGACCGCGCGATGAACTTTGGATTTCAAAACTTCTATATCCATATTCTTAAATCGAAATTAAAATTGATCTGCAAAATTAAGGTGCACATTATTACAATCTGCTGAATTATTTGTTGTGTTGACCGGCAGAAGGAGTGATTACCGTGTTGTCAACGGCAGCCGGAGTGACTATCATGTTGTCAATCAGCCTGACTTCTTCAAGGAAGGCTGCTACAAGGCAAATCAGCGGAGCCTGTCCATCCCAGTAATCCGTAAGCCTGAGATCGGTTGCATTCGCAATTTCTACATAATCAACGCTGAAACCTTTTTCATTTAATCTTTTGCGTGCATCACTCAACAAGCCGTTCAGCTCCCCGGGCTTCAATGATGTTTTAACAAAGAGTATTGTTTCATATATCGATACGGCCTTTTTCCTGCCTTCTTCGGAAAGCCTGGTATTACGGCTGCTCATGGCCAGCCCATCCGGTTGTCTAACGGTTGGGGCGGTGATAAGTTGTGTACGCGAGTTCATGAAACACAAAAGCCAGGTGATCACCATACACTGCTGATAATCTTTCTGACCCATAAAAAGCAGGTGGGGGTTAACGATAGTAAGGAGTCTTTTCATCACCTGACAAACTCCCTGGAAATGACCTGGCCTTGAACTTCCTTCAAGTATTGTTTCAAGGTAGCCCAGGTTAAAAGTTTCTAAATTTTCAATACCATCAGGATAAATGCCCGCAACTTCCGGCACAAACACGATATCGGTGTTCACCGATTCCAGTTTCGAAATATCGGCTTCAAGCGTCTTGGGATACTTGTTAAAATCGGTCGCGTTATTGAATTGGGTTGGATTAACAAATATGCTGCAAACTGTGATATTTCCGGTATTGAGGGATAGCCTGATTAGTTCAAGATGGCCGTCATGAAGTGCTCCCATTGTGGGAATAAACCCGATCCTGGCCCCATCCGCAGTTAGTTTGTTAAGATGGGCCTGAAGTAAGTCTGCTCTTTTAAAGAAGATCATTTTACGAATTTAGAGGTAGCATAGCTGTTATTAAAGCGAGCATGAACGCTGTTCTTCTTTTGTTAAAATTGGTAATGCCGGACATGGAAGTTCAGCATATAAAGCTGCAAATATCACTCTAAACCCTGTAAAGACTTAGTGTCCGGAAAATTTTCCGTAAAAAAACCTTACCTTTGCCAGCTGATTTTCAAATCGGAACCAAACCAATTTATTATCCTAATGCTGACAAAGAAAAGAATTTTATTTATCGCCAACGAAATGTCTCCTTATCTGGAACTAACTGATTTTTCAGAAATAGTGAACAAGCTGGCGATAAAAGCGAATGAGGGTGGATATGAAGTGCGGTGCATTATGCCCAGGTTTGGAATGATCAATGAAAGACGACATCGTTTACACGAGGTAGTTCGCTTGTCCGGGATCAACGTGTCAGTAGACAATGATGATTTTCCGCTTCAGATCAAAGTTGCTTCACTTCCAAACGCACGTCTACAGGTTTATTTTCTCGACAACGAAGACCTTTACAAAAGGAAATACATCTTTCATGATGAGTCAGAGAAATGGTTTGATGACAACGGTCTGAGAACGGTATTTTTCTGCAAGGGTGCCCTTGAAACTGTCAAGAAGTTTGGATGGCCGCCCGACATCATTCATTGCAGCGGCTGGATGACCGGGTTGATTCCATTATACCTGAAAACAGCTTATAAAAAAGAACCGGTTTTTGCACACAGCAAAGTGATTTATACACTTGGAAATACCAGCTTCAAAGAAAAATTAAGTGCAGACTTTCTGAAGATTGCCAACATAAGTCCTAATATAAAGGAAAAGGATCTTGAACCTTTCAAAGATCTGAACAATGTTGCCTTGCAGCGGGGCGGTGCAACCTATGCTGATGCTATCACTTTTGGTGCGGAAAAAATTGATAAAAAGCTTGTTGAAGAGTTCGGAAAAGTACGTGGGAAAAAAATTCTCACCCATAGTGCAGATGCCGATTTAACAGACTATTTACAATTGTATTCCGATCTTGCCAAGTAGGTATATATCTGAAATCAATCATACAATAAACTACTTGTGAATAGGAAATTCTTAGCCCCCTTTTTTTTATTAGCTCTTCTGATTATCGTTGATTCTTCATGTACGCGGATTGATACAACAGATATAGGCAATGGTATTATCCCCCCGATTGACAATATCAATACTTTTGATACCGTCTTTGATGTAGTCACAGACAACTTTCTTTCCAATGATAGTTCGAGGATATTCGCAGAAGAAGATCATGCACTTGGCGTAATTCAAAATGATCCGGTATTTGGCAGGTTGGCAGGTAGTATCTATTTTAATGTTTCCCCGGCTGCTTTTTCATATCCATTTATAAACAAGGATAGTATAAAACAGGTTGATTCGGTGGTCCTGTCTATGGCCTACACCGGCATTTATGGTGATAGCATGACAACACAGACTTTCGGTGTTTACGAATTACAGGATGACCCACGTTTCCAGGATTCAGCCTTTGGTTACCTCATCCGGAATGATGGTATCAATCTTGGTCCTTTGCTTAAAACCCATACCCAGGATTTAGACCGCCTCGGCGATCAGTATGTGATCATGAAAGGGAAGGATACACAGCAGATAAAAAATCAAATGCGGATTCGCCTTGATAATTCCCTGGGTCAGCGTTTTATTAATTATGGTGCCGATGTCTACCAGAATGATACCACCTTCAAAACTGCTTTTCCAGGCTTTGGAATTTTACCCCAGGGAGGCACAGGGAATGCGCTTGCCTATTTCAACCTTGCAAACACTGAGAATACCAAACTGTCTGTTTATTATAAGGCGAAATCACTCAATGGTGTCGTGGACTCTGCTTTGGTAACGACTTTTACTTTTCGCAACTTTCGTAACCTGAATAAGATTGAAAGATCAGTCTCAGGTTCAGAACTTGGAACGGCCATTAATAATGGATCAACTTCAGACGATAAACTGTATATAGCGACTTCACCGGGCTCTTATGCAACGATAAAAATCCCTGGCCTGCAGGAACTCTCAAACCGGGTTATTCATCGCGCGGAACTGGTTGCCACAACAGTTACAACGCCCGGATCACCCTACCAGGCGCCCTATTACCTGTTTCTTGATGCCTGGGATAGCGCCGTCAGTTTGCCAAAGACTATCCAGAATGATTTCACTTATAATGCAACCAGTGGTTCATATAACCTGACCTTATTTGGTGGGTTCCTGGTAAAAAACCAGGACAAATCTCAATACAATTTTGATATTACGAGATATGTTCAGGGAATTGTAACGCGAAAAGAGAAAAGTAATACACTACGGCTCTATGCGCCGTACAAGACTGCTTCAGTCTACATTCCGGGCGGCATTGCCAGCTCTTATAATGTAATCGCTTTAGACACTATGCAAAAGAAACAGGGAGTACAGCTTTATCTGAATCCACAGATCGCCAATGGCAGAACAGTTCTCGGCGGAGGTACACATCCGACCGATAAAATGAAGCTTAGAATTATTTATTCTAAAATTTAACATGGACGCTTATCTTTGCGCCTGATTTTTAAGTTTTTGCCAGCATTTGACACTTACTATTTTTATCAAATAAAACAATCATGCCTTATTTATTTACTTCCGAAAGTGTTTCCGAAGGTCATCCGGACAAAGTAGCTGACCAGATTTCCGATGCCCTGATCGATAATTTCCTCGCGTTTGATCCGCAATCAAAGGTTGCTTGTGAAACGCTGGTAACAACCGGACAGGTTGTTCTGGCAGGTGAGGTTAAATCAAAAGCATATCTCGATGTACAGGAAATAGCAAGAGGTGTTATCCGCAAGATCGGATACACTAAAAGTGAATATATGTTTGAAGCAAATTCATGTGGAGTGTTTTCCGCCATACATGAACAATCTGCCGATATCAACCAGGGTGTAGATAGAAAAAAGAAGGAAGAACAAGGCGCAGGTGACCAGGGTATGATGTTTGGTTATGCAAGCAATGAAACTGAAGATTATATGCCGCTTGCTCTTGACATTGCGCATAAAATTCTTATTGAACTCGCAGCGCTGAGAAGAGAGAACAAGGCTATTAAATATCTTCGCCCCGACGCGAAGAGCCAGGTTACACTTGAATATGATGATAATAATAAGCCGGTAAGGATTGATGCTATTGTTGTTTCAACACAACATGACGATTTCGATACTGAAAGCAAAATGCTTGCAAAGATTAAAGCCGATATCATCAACATTCTTATTCCAAGGGTTAAGTCCAAGTATAAGAAATACGGTAAATTGTTTAACGACAAAATTAAATATCATATCAACCCTACCGGCAAATTTGTGATCGGTGGTCCACATGGTGATACTGGTCTTACCGGCCGTAAAATCATTGTTGATACTTATGGTGGCAAGGGTGCTCATGGTGGTGGTGCTTTCAGTGGTAAGGACCCATCCAAAGTTGATCGTTCTGCCGCTTATGCTACAAGACATATTGCAAAAAACCTGGTAGCCGCCGGTGTTTGTGATGAAGTATTGGTACAGGTTTCATATGCAATCGGTGTTGCGAAGCCAATGGGCATCTACGTAAATACTTATGGCACTGCAAAAGTGGAATTGTCTGATGGTGAGATTTCAAGCCTGGTAGAAAGCACTTTTGACATGCGTCCTTATTTTATTGAACAACGTTTGAAATTGCGTAATCCGATATACAGCGAAACCGCAGCTTATGGCCACATGGGTCGCAAGCCAATTATGGTTGAAAAAACTTTCACTGCACCTGATGGTAAAACCGTCAAGAAAACAGTGGAACTTTTCACCTGGGAGAAGTTGGATTATGTTTCCAAAGTAAAGAAAGCTTTCGGTCTGAGATAATCAGCATTAAATAAATGAAGCCCCCCGTGCATAATGTAGGGGGGCTTTTTTGTATTTTATCATTTGCCAAAATAAAAAAGTATGTTACCCGTTGGCGAAATCATCAGTCCCTGGAAAACAATTGATTCAAAACCTGTCTACGAAAACCCCTGGATACAGGTTACAGAATACAATGTGATCAACCCGTCCGGTGGAAAAGGCATTTATGGTAAGGTTCATTTCAAAAACCGCGCTATTGGCGTTTTGCCTTTGGATTCCGATTTGAATACCTATCTCGTGGGTCAATATCGTTTTACCCTTGACGAGTATTCATGGGAAATACCCGAAGGCGGAGGCGTGATGGGGGTAGAACCCCTGGAGTCTGCCAAAAGAGAATTGATGGAAGAAACCGGCCTCCTGGCAGGGGATTGGAGCATCCTGCAAAAAATTCATCTTTCCAACTCTGTGTCAGATGAATTTGGTGTCGTGTATCTTGCACGTGAATTAACTGCGGGGCCTCCAAGCCCTGAAGAAACAGAAAAATTACAGGTTATAAAAATACCTTTTGCTGAAGCTTATCAGCTGGTAGAGGAAAACAAAATTACAGATTCACTTTCGGTAGCTGCAATACTGAAGGTACAATTGATGATAAAAGATGGAAGAATCAAATAAACCCGCCGGATCAAAAAAGTCAACTATTATCATTGGCCGTCAGCCCGTGATAGAGGCAATGGAAAATGGCCATGCTATTGATAAGATATTTTTTCAACAGAATGTAAGTGGTGATTCGATTGGAAAAATCCGCAAGCTGGCGCAGGAGAAAAATATTCCTATTCAACAGGTGCCCATTGAAAAGCTGAACAGTTTCTCGAGGGCGAACCACCAGGGGGTTATCGCACAAGCTGCAATCGTTGAGTACATGAACCTGCAGCAGGTGATAGACCAGGTAGCAGGTAACGGTGAAATCCCATTGTTTCTCATGCTTGATGGTATAACAGACGTCAGAAATATTGGTGGTATAGCCAGGACGGCTATTTGCTGCGGTGCACAGGCTATCATCGTGCCAGACAAAGGTATCGCAGCACTTAATGAAGATGCGATGAAGGCATCAGCCGGTGCTCTTGAAAAAATAAATATTTGCCGGGTGAGCAGTCTGTTAAAAGCCGTCGATGAATTACATATGAATGGCATACAGGTTTATACATCGGACATGAAAGCTCCTGCGAAGTTATTTGACATCGATTTCAAACAACCTTTCTGTGTGATTTTAGGTAATGAAGAAAAAGGAGTTCAGCCTTTTCTTAACAAAGCTGCAGACGCACAGTTTAGTATCCCGATGAAAGGAAATTTTGATTCTTTTAATGTTTCTGTTGCTACCGGTATCATCTTGTTTGAAGCGATGAAGCAAAGACTGTGAAAAGAGTTATGAGTTATGAGTGATGAGTGATGAGTTGGTTTGGGAGTTATGAGATATGAGTCATGAGTTGGTTATGAGTGAAGGTTGTGAATGTATTTGTTGCTTTTATAATGAACGATAGCGGAGGAATCCACTTTGTTAGTGACTTTAGTAAGAAGGAAATTTTATCACGATATCAGCTGAACCGGGATTATGAGTGATTTCATGAATATAGTTGAATGTCCGCGGGATGCGATGCAAGGTTGGAATCATTTCATCCCGACTGCTGAAAAGGTGCGCTACATCAATGCTTTGATGAAGGTCGGATTTGATACTATTGACTTTGGCAGTTTTGTATCGCCGAAAGTGATACCTCAAATGCAAGATACGAGGGAGGTACTTGCAGGTCTTGATTTTTCAGAATCTTCCAGTAAGCTGCTTGCGATCATTGCTAATCTGCGTGGTGCTGCAGAAGCATCGCTTTTTAAGCAAATTGATTATCTCGGCTACCCGTTTTCGGTGTCCGAAACTTTCCAGCTCCGTAATGCAAATGCTACAATAGATCAGTCTCTTGAAACGGTGGCCAAAATTGCCGCGATCTGCCAGAATGCTAATAAGAAACTGGTCGTGTATATGTCGATGGCTTTTGGAAATCCTTACGGTGATGCATACACGCCGGAGATTGTTTATGGTTGGGTTGAAAAAATAAAGGATTTAGGTGTTGATATTATTTCGCTCGCAGATACTGTAGGTTTGGCAACATCGGAACAGGTTTTTACGCTCACTGATTATCTTATCAAATCTTTACCAGCGCAGGAGTTTGGAGTTCATCTGCATTCGGGGCCAGATAACTGGCAGCAAAAATTGCAGGCGGCGCTGGATGCGGGTTGCCGTCGGTTTGACGGGGCATTAAAAGGCATTGGTGGTTGCCCTATGGCCGATGACGTGCTTGTGGGAAATATGAATACAGAATGGATGACAACTTATTTTGAAAGCCAGGGTTTTAAGCTCAATATCAACAAGCCGGCGCTCGAAATAGCCAGCGAAATCGCCGGAAATGTTTTCATTTAGTTGTTCGAACAGATTTTTGTAAGGATTTAGAACAATTTTTTTTGCCAGGATTTCCGAACAGAGTATCGTATAAGTAGCAGAACAATTTTTTTCCAGGATATTCGAACAGAGTATTATATATGAGTCGGAACAATTTTTAGCAGGTTATTCAAACAGATTGTAATAAAGGATTGAGGACATTTTTGGTCGGAATTTTCTAACAGATTTTTATAAGTATTTCGAACAATATTTTTCCAGGGTTTTTGTAGAGATTTTATCGATGAATTTTCAACTCAGTTTTAAGCCGGAAAAATTTCCTGAACCAATCAGGCACAATCATCGGATTTTGATGATGGGGTCTTGTTTTACGGAAAACATTGGCAACAGACTGTCTACACTGAAATTTCAAGCACTTCAAAATCCCAATGGAATACTTTATGATCCGGTTAGCATAACCAACAGCCTGGTATCCTATATCGAACAAAAAGTTTATCAGCCATCAGATCTTATTTTATTGAATGATCTCTGGCAAAGCTGGCAGCATCATGGAAGTTTTTCAGGCGTTGATGAGACTGAAGTTCTCAACAATATTAATGCCTCACAGAAAAATGCAACTGAGTTCTTAAAGACAGCCGACTGGGTTTTTATTACCCTTGGTTCGGCATTTTCTTACTCATTGGTTGAAACAGGTACCAGTGTCGCCAATTGTCATAAGGCACCGGCAAAATCCTTCAACAAGCACCTGCTCAGCATTGAAGAAATTAAATCAGTGCTGGATACCTGTATTCACCGTTTATTTCATTTCAATCCATCTCTTCGTATCATTTTTACTATTAGTCCTGTGCGTTATATCCGCGATGGGCTCGTAGAAAACAATCTCAGTAAATCAAGGCTTATCGAAGTAGTTCAACACCTTGTAAAAAAATTTTCAAAGCTTTATTATTTTCCCGCTTATGAGCTGGTGATTGACGTATTGCGTGATTACCGTTTTTATAAGGAAGATATGGTGCATCCAAGCGACCAGGCGATAGACTTTGTTTTTGAAGCTTTCAGCTCAGCTTGTTTTGATGAACAAACAATGGAACTCGTGGAAGAAATCGATAAAATCAACACGGCCATTAATCATAGGCCATTACATCCCGACACACCTGCCCATCAAATATTCAAACAAAATCTACTTATCAAAATCAAAGCCCTCCAAACAAAATATCCGAATTTGGATTTTTCAACAGAATTATCATAATACCGGTTGTTGATCAATGGCGGGAACACATGACGGGGATGCCGGGATTTCACCCAATTCCCGGGGTTTCACCCCGGGCTATGCGAAATCAACCCCTATCGGGGTTGTGGAAAACAGTGATCATAACTCATTAACTCACAACTAAACTCACCACTCACCACTCACAACTCACCACTGAAACTCATAACTCTGTTAAGAAATTTTCGAGTTTTTCAAGCAGTATTAGCTGGTTAAGTGCTCGATTTAAGTTTTGTTCAACGTAGCTTGTTTTGTAATAAATATCATTATTCAGAAAATCCGTAACAAAGCGCAGGCACTGCATATAAATAAGTATGCGGCCGGCAACATGTATATGTTTTGTTTCTGTTCTTGTGAGGGTGTCCTGGCTGCCATCAACATATCCATCAATAATGGCATGATAATATTCGGGAACAATATCAATGTTTTCCCATTCTGTACTATTCTCTTCCCTTGAACATGCCATTGTTCTGACCATATCGCCGATATCGGAATAAAATCGACCGGGCATAACGGTATCAAGATCTACGGGGCAGATAACCTGGTGGCTGATTTTATCAAAAAGAATATTACTGATCTTACAATCATGGTGCATGATCCGCACCGGATATTCATCCGTATTTTCTACTGCCTCCTTGTAAAAACGAACGAGATCATATCGCTCGCGCAGGGAAGAAATCACGTGCGTGGCTTTTAACAGCCTATTTATCCCGGCAGACGAAATTGCCTGTTCAAACTGTTCATACCTATGGTTAAGATCATGAAAACCCGGGATAATAATTTCCAGTTTATCAGGATCCAACCTGTTTAGTGAAGCCGAAAATTCTGCAAAACATTTTGCGGCCAGGTAAACTTTGGATGCGGATACTGCTATACTGTCTGCATATGAATTTTCTATGAAACGGGTAGCGCGCCAGAAATTTCCATTATCATCAACCCAGAAATATTTCCCCTTCCTGGTTGTCACCAGTGGTGGGACCGCGTTTTGACCCCTTGCCTGAAGTTCTTCACTGATGACCTTGTAATTATGGATGATATTTTCTGGCTGGCTGAATGTAGCCTGGTTGATACATTGCAGCAAGACGTTGCTACCATCTGAAAAACTAATCTTATAGCTGTGATTTATTAACCCGGTACCGAATGGTTCAATCAAAGGTTGGCCTGGTCCAAACTGCGATGCCGCTTTCTGTAAAATGCTATCGTTCATGTATAACCGAATTTAATGGAATTAGTCCGAATCAGTGAATTCTGTCTCCACGCACTTCGAGTTTTTGCATAAGATCACCCTCAAATTTTAACCATTCCTGCCAGCGTTTTCGCACTTTTTCCGGGTTGACATAGGTTTCTGCAAGCTCAATAAACAGATGATAATGACCTGCCTCAGATTCCATAAAACGACGATAAAAGTTTTTGAGGTATTCATCTTCAAGTCCTTCACTCAATCGTTTGAATCTTTCGCAGCTACGTGCTTCAATCAAAGCCATCGTAAGCAGTTTGTCCAGGAAACTATCTTCCTGGCTACCGCCTTTTACCTGGAAAGTGAGCAGCGCATTTACATATTCGTCCTTGCGCTGCCTGCCGAGTTTGAGGTTGCGTTTATGCAGTTCAGCAAGTACAAGCCGGAAATGCCCCCATTCTTCTGTTACGATGGGAGCGAGGTCTTTCACCAGTTTTTCTTTGTCGCTGAAGCGCGTGATCAGTGAAATGCAGGTATTCGCTGCTTTTTGTTCGCAGTAAGCATGATCCGTCAGGATATCTTCCAGTGACATTCCCGCGAGATCAACCCAGCGGGGATCGGTCGGAAGTTGTAGACCAAGTATATTTTTCGGTTGTGGCGTTGTATCAGTCATATGGCATTCACCGGTCAGCCGGATCAGGCAAATATCATTAAAGTTGCCGTAGTTTTGAAATTATGCTTAACGATGACTTTCTTGAACCAAAGCTTGCTCAGCGGCGCAGTGATGGTAGTTTCAGGGAACTGAAAATCCGGCACGATTGTACTGACTTCAGTTCTAATGATTATTTGGGAATTGCCAGGATAGTGTTACCAGGAGATGGACTTGCTCATTTTGCAAATGGATCTACCGGGTCAAGATTATTGACTGGAAATTCCGCCCTGGCGCTGATGGTCGAAGACCAGATCGCCGCTTTTCACAAAGGGAAAGCCGCCATTTTATATAATTCCGGTTATGATGCAAATATTGGATTGCTGAGTTGCGTTCCACAAAAAGGAGATACAATAATTTATGATTTTCTCAGTCATGCCTCCATCCGTGATGGCATCCGTTTAAGTGCAGCACAATCATATTCTTTCCGGCATAATGATTTGAATGATCTGGAGTCGCGTTTAAAGACAGCCACCGGGACCGTTTTTGTAGTCACCGAATCTGTTTTTTCAATGGACGGAGACCTGGCCCCACTGAGGGAAATGAGCAAACTTTGCGAAAGACAAAATGCTAATTTGATTGTTGATGAAGCCCATGCAACCGGTGTTTTGGGCCCCCGGGGAGCCGGGCTGGTGCAGGAATACGAACTGGAACAACATTGTTTTGCCAGGATCTATACATTTGGTAAAGCGCTGGGCTGCCACGGAGCTGTAGTCGTTGGCTCTGAGCGATTAAAAGATTTCCTTGTAAATTTTTCCCGTGCTTTTATCTACACCACAGCTTTGCCACCGGCTGCACTAATAGCTATTGAAAGAAGCTATGAGTTATTTCCGGAAATGGATGGGCAAAGAGAAAAACTCGGTCATCTGATAGAAAAGTTTCAGTCCGCTAAACTAAATTTTCAGAAACTTGAAACCGGAACTCCCATCCAGGGTGTAATAGTGCCGGGGAATGAAAATGCAAAGCAATTATCTTCCGTATTATTGGACAAGGGACTGGATGTACGGCCGATATTATATCCTACCGTTCCCCGGGGTTCCGAACGCCTGAGAATTGTAATGCATAGTTTTAATACATTTTCGGAAGTTGATATACTGATAAATGGGTTGTAAGACAAGGGCTGCGAGTGGTGAGTGGTGAGTGGTGAGTGGTGAGTGGAAAGGGTTGCAAGGCATGGGGGGTAATGAGTACCTGGGTTGATTGAATACAAAATAGCGGCGAACAGGGTATGCAATTTAAAAAAATGGCCGGCTTACGGGCCGGCCCGGATGAACGGACTAACATTCCTGCCTGTGAATGTATGAGTTAAGAGTCTTAAGCCTGTGAATGTATGAGTTAAGGGTTCTCAGAATAATACTATTGTCAGCCACAATACAAAAAATAATATCCCAAGTACCTGCTTTTCTTTATTTTTCTTCCACTGCATCATTGTCATTATATTGATACAGCAAATTTCATTTAATGCCCCGGTCCCGGCAATACAATTTTGTGGTATACCCACTTCGTGGTAGTGTTTTTTTAAAATGATTCATAACTTAGGCAAATGCGGAATCTTCCATTGATACTAACGGCATTGGTTACCTGCGCACTCGTGGTTGTGCTCAACATGAACCTGGGCAGTATCCCGGCACTGGGTAAATTTCTTAGCCCGCAACATGGCTTCTGGAAAAATGCTGAGGCAGCAGATAACGATTATTCAGGAGAATTCAACCTGGAAGGATTAAAAGGACAATCGACTGTTTATTTTGATGAAAGACTGGTGCCACATGTATTTGCCGGTTCAGAAAGCGATGCATATTTTATCCAGGGTTACCTGCATGCAAAATTCAGGCTATGGCAGATGGAGATGCAGACATTTGCAGCCGCGGGCCGTATCAGTGAGGTGGCTGGAAAGCGGACACTACAATTCGACAAACAACAAAGACGAATGGGTATGGTGTTCGCCGCGCAAAACATGCTGCGCGAAACAGAAGCAGATTCAACAACAAAAAACGCGTTTGATCAGTATACGGCTGGTGTAAATCATTTTATTGAAAACCTTGACGACCGGGATCTGCCCCTGGAATATAAACTTCTCAGTTACCGCCCCGAAAAATGGACAAATCTTAAAGTGGCCTTGTTTGTAAAGCAAATGGCAAAAACGCTTGCATCTAACGAAAATGACCTGGCCCTTAGTTTTGCAAAGAATTTTTTCAATGAGGCACAGTTGAAAATACTGTTTCCACAGATCCCTGATTCGCTTGACCCGGTTATTCCCGCGGGAACAGTTTTTCCGCCTGCAACAATAAATCCGGTGAAGCCAGCTGATGCCGACTCTGCCTACATCAATAATTATAATATTATCCCGCTGAACGAAATTGATAAGCCCAATCCTGCAAATGGCAGTAATAACTGGGCTGTAAGCGGAAGCAGAACTAAAAGTGGTAAACCAATTCTGGCCAACGATCCCCATCTGGAACTCACTTTACCCTCAGTGTGGTTCGAAATGCAGTTGACAATTCCTGGTATGAATGTATATGGAGTTTCTTTTCCTGGTTGCCCCGGCATCATAATTGGCTTCAACGATTATATCTCCTGGGGAGTTACAAACGCCGGCCGGGACGTACGCGACTATTTTGAGTTGAAATTTAAAGACCGGACAAAAACAAGCTATTGGTTCAATAACAGCTGGAAAAAAGTTGATAGCCTTAAGATTGAAACTTTTCATGTTAAAGGTGGAAACACAGTTTATGACACCGTTGCCTATATTGACCAGGGACCCGTAATGTTTGATCAGGACTTTGAGAGCAGGATAAGTCCGGGAAAAGCCTATGCGGTCCGGTGGATAGCCCATGAACCAAGCAATGAAATGCGCGCTTTTCGTATGCTGAATCATGCTAAGAACTATGATGAATATCTTGCCGCAATTAAACTGTTTGTCTGCCCCGCCCAGAACTTTGCATTCGCATCAGTTGCCGGCGACATAGCTTTATGGCAACAGGGAAAATTTCCGGCAAGATGGGAGCAGCAGGGCTTGTATATATTGCCGTATGTTGATAACCGTTATACCTGGCAGGGATATATTCCACAGGCTGAAAACCCACATGTATTAAATCCGGCCAGGGGTTATGTAAGCAGTGCCAATCAACGCTCAGTCGCGGGTGACTATCCTTATTTTATTCCGGGTGACTATGATCTTTACAGGGGGATAAGAATTAATAAGCGGCTTGAATCAATGCCTTCGGTAACACCACTGGATATGATGAACCTGCAGAAGGATAATTATAATACATTGGCAGCTACAGCATTGCCCCTTCTCATGAAACATTTACAAAAATCAGGACTATCAGTTACTGAAGCTGGCTACGCAGACTCATTAACCGCCTGGAATTACTTTAGTGATCCAGGGATTGTAGCACCAACGATCTTTAAAATCTGGTATGATAGTCTTGAGACTTTTGTATGGCACGATGAGTTAAGGCCGCTCAATGCCATTGGATTCAATCCACATGAAAAAACACTGATCGAGGCATTGTTAAGGGATAGTGCGTTTAGCTATATTGATGACATAAATACTAAAAACAAAGAAACATTGTCCGATGCGGTTACTGCATCTTTTAAATCGGCGGCATCAACATTGCGGCAACTAGCATTAAAGAATTATGAATCCTGGGGCGCGTATAAAAATACAACCATATATCATTTATTAGGTCAGGAACTGCTTCCTTTTGCAAGAAGCGGTTTACAGATAGGAGGCGGCGCCCATATCGTAAACGCAACACAGCATAACCATGGGCCGAGTTGGAAGATGGTGGTGGAACTTACTACACCTATGCAGGCCTGGGTTATTTATCCAGGTGGCCAATCAGGTAATCCTGGCAGTAAATACTATGATAATTTTGTGGACGATTATGCCGCGGGAAAGTATTACCAGGCATGGATAATGAATGAGTCTGATAAAAATGACAAACGCATTAAGTCAACGCTTGTATTTAATAAAAAATAACCAAATAATATTATGCGTTTTGCATTAGCTTTTCTTCTTACGTTAGTACTAAGTTATTTATCAGGGTTGGTCTTTCCATGGTGGATAATTGCACTCGTTGGACTATCGGTGGGTTATCTTATCAACATGACACCTTCTAAATCTTTCTTTGCAGGTTTCCTTGCTTGTTTTATTCTATGGGCCGGTATCGCCTTTTATACTGATATAGCCAATGAACATATTTTAGCCACCAGGGTTGGGGCTTTGTTTACATTAAAACAGCCCATCCTTATGGTATTAATTACAGGTTTCATTGGCGGACTGGTAACAGGAATGGCTTCACTTACCGGGGCGTTGCTCAGAAAAGGGTTAAAAAGACTGACGGCGGCATGATTTTTTGGGATATGTTAAAAAAACACAAATCTCATCTTAAATACCGCTTTGTGCTGTTTGGCCGTTATTTTCGTGAGCATCATACATACATGAAACAGTTACCATTACTCTGCCTGCTAATACTGGTTTATTCTATCGATGCAATTGCAGGACGGGTAACCGGTCTTGTTAAAGATGACAAGGGACAGATACTTCCATTCGCTTCTATCATGATCAAGGGAACATCCCGGGGTACAACGGCAAACAACGAAGGACGTTACTTTTTAAACCTTGACTCCGGTCAGCACATAATCATCTGTCAATATGTAGGATATGGCAGGGAAGAAAAGACAATAATAAGCAGTTCTGAACCCATGGAACTGAATTTTACACTTAAGTTACAGGCATATTCCATGGATTCTGTTGTTGTTAAGCCCGGCGGACCTGATCCGGCTTATGCCATCATCCGTGAGGCGATAAAAAAGCGACCTTATTATCTAAATCAACTTGAAGCTTTTCAAAGTGACGTTTATATAAAAGGTCAGTTGAGGCTAAGAGATTACCCCAATAAACTGTTGGGAAGAAAGATTGATTTTGAAGACGGCGATACCAGCCGCAAAAAAATTATTTATTTGTCTGAGACTTATGCAAGATTATCGGTAAAAAAACCAAACAAAACAAAAATAGAAGTGCTGTCTACCAGGGTTAGCGGCAACAGCGATAGTTATGGGTTTAGTTCTCCGCAGATTATCTCTTTTTATGAAAACAATGTAAAAGTTGGATCGAATCTTAATCCAAGAGGTTTTATTTCACCTATTGCTTCCAATGCCCTTAATTACTACCGGTATAAACTGGAGGGCGTTTTTTTTGAAGAAGGAAAAGAGATAAATAAAATAAAAGTAACACCGCGGAGAAAGTATGAACCGCTTTTCAGTGGTTATATTAATATCACAGAAGGTGACTGGCGGATTCATAGCATACAGTTACTACTCAGTAAGGAATCACAACTTGAGATCATGGACACTGTTAAAATTGAACAGTTATATGTTCCATTCGACAAAGATCTATGGGTTATCAAAACACAGGTTATCTATCCATCCATTAAAATGATGGGCTTTGATGCTTATGGTAATTTTGTAAATGTTTATTCACAGTATAATATCACTCCTGAGTTCGCTCCTAAGTTTTGGGACAATACGGTAATGAAGTTCAATGAAGGTTCAAACAAAAAGCCTTCAGAACATTGGGATTCAATCAGGCCTATTCCTTTACAGACCGACGAAATTCTTGATTATAGAAAAAAAGACAGCCTGGAGTTAGTAAGAAAAGATCCGGCTTATCTTGATTCACTGGACCGGATACGGAACAAGATCACGCTGATGGGAATAGTGTTTTCCGGCTTTGATTTTAACCGCGAGAAATCGCGTGAATCTTTTCGTGTGAATGGATTATCAAGGTCATTGGGTTATAATACTGCAGAGGGTTTTATTGTTAATTTGCGTGGTACTTATACAAAACGATTTGATAGTACGGGTTACAATCATAGTCTGAACATTACACCGGTAATCCGTTATGGGTTCAGCAATACACATCTTAATGCTTACCTGCTCACCGGCTACAATTTTGGAAACAGGTACAGAAACAATATCACTTTTTCGGGAGGTAAAAGGGTTTACCAGTTTAATAACGACAACCCGATCGGAGATATCAACAACGTTATCTCAACGATCTATTATGAAAAGAATCACCTCAAAAATTATGAGGCATGGTTCGGAAGGGCAACATACCGCAAGGGATTTGGTGACGGTTTAAATCTCTTCGGCAATCTTACTTACCAGGACCGCTTACCGCTCGAAAATACTACCGATTGGAAAATCAGGGATTTAAAAGACAGGGAATTCACACCGAATTATCCTGAAATTATGGAAAGGAATTTTGACCGGCACCAGGCATTGGTTCTCACCGTTGGATTAAGCTGGAGGCCGGGTTCAAAATATATTGAATTTCCTGATCGCAGAATCAGTATGGGTTCAAAATACCCGACTTTAACGGGTAGCCTTACACAGGGTATTCATAAGGTGCTGGGCAGTGATGTTGACTATACCAAGTGGCGACTGGGAATTGCTGATAACCTTAACCTCAACCTGAAGGGATCATTAAGCTACAACTTTGTAGTGGGTGGATTTATAAGAACTGATAGTGTTCCTGTGATTGACTATAACCATTTCCTCGGTAACCAGATCATTACGGCTAATGATTACCTTGCCAGTTTTCAACTGCTGCCTTATTACCGTTACAGCAATACTGCCCGCTTTTTTGCAGAGGGGCATGTGGAACACCATTTCAACGGGATGTTGACCAACAAGATCCCTTTGTTCCGGCGTTTGAACTGGAACCTTGTTGGGGGTAGCAATGCTTTTTACCTAAATACAAAGGACTCTTATGTTGAAGTTTTTGCAGGCCTAGAGAATATCTTCAAAATCGTAAGATTTGACTTTGTCTGGGGATTTACAAGTGGGGGCCAATCTGTATTTAATGTCAGGGTTGGTATAAGGGGAATCGGTGGCCGTGATATCGATTAATCACAAAGCTCAAGGGCCCCTGCATCTGTTTTTTTTATAAATTTGCCATGAAATTTGGTTCACCCTGCAAGTGTCCGATTTCCTTCTACCGCCCGTGCGGGATCAAATTTCAAGATATGGCTTTACACAACCGGGTTTCTCAAAAAGAACTCAAAGAATTATTGTACCGCGAAACCGAACCGCGGACAACTTTATCGTTTTATCATTATTTCTCTATACCTGATCCCCAGGCTTTCCGGGATGAACTTTACCGCCGCTTTAATAGTATTAAAGTGTTTGGAAGAATCTATGTTGCTCATGAAGGAATCAATGCGCAACTAAGTGTGCCGACTCCCTATTTTGAACTTTTTAAATCCGAACTATACAGCTTTGCCCCGCTTGATCAATTAAGATTGAATATTGCAATTGATGATGATGGTAAATCTTTCTGGGTATTAAAGATCAAGGTCAGGTCAAAAATTGTAGCTGACGGAATAGATGATCCGGAATTTGATATGAGCAGGAAAGGCAGGTATGTCGATGC
This sequence comes from Flavitalea sp., assembly GCF_035489435.1. Classification (NCBI taxonomy): domain Bacteria; kingdom Pseudomonadati; phylum Bacteroidota; class Chitinophagia; order Chitinophagales; family Chitinophagaceae; genus Flavitalea; species Flavitalea sp. Next base: position 17,666 of record NZ_DATHKG010000177.1, on the reverse strand, counting down.
TGAATCCTTTAATAAACTCACTGAAGATCCGGATACCATCGTGATTGATATGCGAAATCATTATGAGTTTGAAGTAGGGCATTTTGAGAATGCGATCGAGGTTCCAAGCGATACTTTCAGGGAGCAGCTACCAATGTCAGCTGAAATGATGAAAGATCAAAAAGAGAAACCGATTATCATGTATTGCACCGGCGGGATCCGTTGTGAAAAAGCCAGTGCTTACTTGCTTCATAAGGGATTTAACAATGTTTATCACCTGGAAGGCGGAATCATTCATTATGCAAACACTGTAAACGAAAAAGGACTGACCAATAAATTCAAAGGAAAAAACTTTGTGTTTGATGATCGGCTGGGCGAACGGATCAGTGATGAAATCATTTCAAAATGTCATCAATGTAGTGAACCTGCCGACACACATACCAATTGCAGTAATAGTGCATGTCACCTGTTATTTATCCAATGTGAAGCCTGTGCTCAGCGCTACCAGGGTTGTTGCAGCGAAGCTTGTCAGCAGGTCATCAATCTCCCTGAAGAGCAACAAAAAGAATTGCGTAAGGGGAAAGAAAATGGCATCATGGTATTTAATAAGTCAAAAGAAAGGATGAAAGGTTTGAAGATTAATTAGGCCCCAATTTATTAATAGAATTGACAATGAGTTGATAAGTTTCCTCATCTGAAAGCTTTTGTGGGACAAACTTCCCGCCAATAACATTTTCATACAATTCAATATATCTTTTTGAAATAACATCAACCCAGTCGTCCGTCATTTCAGGTACGGTCTGGCCTTCCTTACCCATGAAATTGTTTTCAATCAGCCATTCGCGTACAAACTCTTTACTAAGTTGTTTCTGACGTTCACCCGCGTCCTGTCTTTTCTGAAATCCATCTGCAAAAAAGTATCTTGAAGAGTCCGGCGTGTGTATTTCATCCATCAGGTAGATCTCATCATCAATTTTGCCGAATTCATATTTCGTGTCTACCAGGATCAGCCCTCTTTTAGAAGCAATCTCCTGCCCGCGTTGGAACAAGGCTAATGTATATTTTTCTAATATTTTCCATTCTGCTTCAGTAGCTAAACCTGAACTGATTATTTCCTCACGGGATATATCTTCATCATGCCCGGCTTCAGCCTTGGTTGAAGGAGTAATGATAGGTGTTGGAAAGTAATCGTTTTCTCTTAGACCATCCGGCATTTTGACACCGCAAAGCATCCGGTTGCCGCTCGCGTATGTTCGCCATGCATGACCGGTAAGGTTTCCGCGAACAACCATTTCGATCTTGTAAGGTTGGCATCGTTTACCCACAGTAACATTCGGTGCCGGAACATCGGATAACCAATTAGGACATATATCCTTTGTTGCATTCAGCATGAAAGCAGCAATCTGATTTAATACCTGTCCTTTATATGGGATGGGACGGGGAAGCACGACATCAAAAGCAGAAATTCGATCAGATGCAATCATTACCAATAAATTGTCGTTAATTGTATAGACATCCCGTACTTTGCCTTTATAATAATTTGTCTGACCTGGAAATGTAATCGGATTCATGGCCCGAATATACAGGTAGCCATTGTAAATATTGAAGAAAAGTAACAGGAAATTTTGTGTGCCAAAGCGTTTGAAGTGAAATTCGAAATAGTTGAATCCATCATCTCGTCATTCATTTGAATTGTACCGTAAAAATGCCATTATGAGAAAATTCATCCGCCCGCTTACGATCTTAGTTGTGCTTTGTTCTACTGCTCTTTTTAGCCTGGCGCAAAACACTACAATTACCGGAACTGTCAGAAATAGCCTGACCAAAGAATTGCTACCGGTTGTATCGCTGATCATCAAAGGAACCAATGAAGGTGGTTTCACTAATGAAAAAGGAGAGTTCCGGGTTACAACCTCTCAAAAACTTCCATTTATTATCCAGATTACTTCGATCGGATACGACCCACAGGAGTACCAGGTAACAGAATCAGCCCCCGCCATCAATATTGATCTTATACCAGGTTCAAGCCTGGGTGCAGAAGTGGTAGTTTCTGCAAGCAGAGTACCGGAACGAATTCTTGAATCCCCGGTTTCCATTGAAAGGATGGGTTCAGCATCAATCCGGGCCGCAGCAGCGCCAAGTTTCTTCCAGGGACTTGCCAATTTCAAGGGAGTCGATATGACCACTTCAAGTATTACTTTCAATACATTAAGTACAAGAGGTTTTAATGGAAGTGGCAACCTTCGTTTTAACCAACTGGTAGATGGTATGGATAACCAGGCACCGGCGCTGAATTTTGCAGTAGGTATCATAGTTGGTCCCACTGAACTCGATATTGATAATGTCGAAATGTTGCAGGGTGCTTCTTCGGCCTTATATGGACCAGGGGGAATGAATGGCACTTTACTGATGACAAGCAAAAGTCCATTTAAATACCAGGGACTCAGTTTCCAGGTTAAGCAAGGGATAATGCATGTGGACAATCGTCAACGTCCCGCAGCACCTTATTATGACTGGGCCTTCAGGTACGGTAAAAAAATTGGTGAAAAGTTTGCCTTTAAAATTGGCGGACAATTTATTAGTGCAAAAGACTGGCAGGCAAACGACACACGAAACCTTGCACGCAATAATGTATTAAGTGAAGTTAAGGGTGGCAATCGCCAGACCGATAACAACTATGATGGTATAAATGTATATGGTGATGAAGCAAGTGCAAGCATGAACAGTTTTGCACAGGTGGCAGTGGCACAAAACATAACTCCAATCGCAGCAGGCATCGGCCAGGTAACAGGCCAACCAGTTACACCTGCATTATTAAATGCCGTGTTTGATAATCCCGGAGCATATATTCCAAATATCCCCGCAACTGCTCCTTTGCGTGCCGGAATTGCGGCGTTAAGCCCGTTTTATAACGGAATAAGAAGAAACTATTTTGGCGGACAATTGGTAAGCCGCACAGGATATGATGAAAGGGACGTTGTAGACTATGACGCCTTTAGCCTGAAGTTCAACGCGGGAGTTTACTACAAGATCACTAATAATGTAGAAGCTTCGCTGCTTGCATATTGGGGAACCGGTACAACTGTTTATACTGGTGCAGACAGGTATGCGCTGAAGAATTTTATCCTGGGACAATACCGGGCCGAAGTGAAGGGTAAAGCATGGTACCTCAGGGGTTATACAACCCAGGAAAATTCAGGTGATTCCTATACGGCTACTACCGCTGCTGTAGCCGTAAACAGTGCCTGGAAAACCAATCAGAACTGGTTTGCTCAGTATACAGGTGTTTACTCGACCGCAAAGGGCCAGGGAGCATCAGAAGAACAGGCTCACGGCGCTGCAAGAGCTGCTGCTGAAAATGGCAGATTTTTGCCGGGTACCGAAGCCTACAACCAGGCGTTTCAGACCGCAATAAATACAGATATCAAAAACGGCGGCGCAAGGTTCGCAGACAAGTCAAGTCTCTACCATTACGAAGGCCAGTGGGACCTGAGTGAGTATACGAAGTTTGTAGATGTACTGGTAGGAGGTAACTATCGCCGTTATCATCTCAATTCAAAAGGTACCATATTTGCAGACACTACGGGGCCAATCAATATAAATGAAGTTGGTGCCCTGGTTCAGCTTCAGAAAAGACTGTTGAATGATGTCCTGAAATTAACCGCCTCCGGACGATTTGATAAAAGCACAAACTTCAAAGGAAGGTTCACACCAAGATTTACTGCTGCTGTAAAAGTTGCCCGTGATAATAACATCCGTGTTTCCTTTCAGACAGCTTATCGTTTTCCATCAACCCAGGACCAGTATATTAACCTGAATACACCCGGTAGTAAATTAATTGGTGGGCTTGAGTCATTTCAGACATTCTACGATTTCGTAAATAACCCGGTTTATACTGCTGAAAGTATCGGTGCATACCGGGCATCAGTAGCTTCAGGAGCAGGCAACCCTGCCTTGTTAAAACAGGCACCCTTCAAGGCACTTAAACCAGAGTCGGTAAATAGTTATGAAATTGGATACAGGGGCCTGGTAACAAAGAAACTGTTGGTCGATGGTTATGTCTATTACAGCGAGTACAAAGATTTTATCGGGCGAATAGCAGTTGGCCGTGCAGCTCCGGGTGGAACTATTGCGAATCCACTGGCAAGTGAAAATTATTCATACCCGGTCAACAGCGACAACTCAGTGAAAGCAATAGGATGGGGACTGAGTATCGATTATCAACTTCCACAGGGTTTCAATGTCCGCGCAAATGTTTCCGGCGATCAGCTACGTGATGTTCCCGATGGTCTTGTAACCTTTTTTAATACTCCCAAAACCCGCTACAATCTTGGCTTATCCAATGAGGGTATTGCAAAAACAAACTGGGGGTTTAACCTGGTCTGGAGATGGCAGGATAAAGTAAACTGGCAAGGAACTTTTGGAACGGGTTCAATTGATGCTTATGGTACTTTTGATGCACAGATCAGCCACAAGTTTCCAAAAATCAAAAGCATTGCAAAACTCGGCGGCTCCAATATCCTGAATAAATATTATATCAGCGCATTTGGTAATCCAATGATCGGCGGCGTGTATTATATCAGTTTTGGGTACAATATCCTTTAAGAGAGTTATGAATTATGAGTTATGAATTATGAAATAGTTTGGGAGTTGGGAGTTATGAGTTGTTTGTTGTTTGAGAAGTGTTGTTTGAGAATTGTGTTTTGAGAATTGTGTTTTGAGAATTGCTTTTTGAGAATTTTCTGTTTGAGAGTTATTTTGAGAATTTTTGGAGTGAGAATTTATTTTGAGGATTGTGTCTTTGAGAAATCGACGTTTGCGTTTAATTCAAAACTTATATTTAGGCATATTTGCCTGGTTGATTCTTATCGATTTAATTAATTCCGAATGTTTGATTTCGGGAACGAAGCCCTGGATACAAGCCAGGGCTTTGTATTTCAGAATGGAAAATATTATTCAAAATTTATTTACTTTACCTGAGGCTTCTGTTAATTGTGGAGATCTCTATATTTTTGTTCAACTTACTTGTTTTTTTAATCTAACTCAGAAGCTAATAACAAACTTGTAAATATTAAAACTGGTAGGTATTAAAAGTTGTAAATATCAGTAGTTGTAAATATCAGTAGTTGTAAGTATCAGTAGTTGTAAGTATCAGTAGTTGTAAGTATCAGAAGTTGTAAGTATCAGTAGTTGTAAGTATCAGAAGTTGTAAGTATCAGAAGTTGTAAATATTAAAAGTTGTAAGTATTAATTTGTAAGTAATGAGAATTTTCAACCTTATTTTTGTAATCCTGTTTGTGATTTTTGCGGCTTTACAATACAATGATCCGGATCCATATATATGGATGCCCATTTATCTTTATGGGGCTTTTGTTTGCTGGATGGGTTATAGGGGTAAAATGAATGTTGTTGTGCTGTTTGCCGGCCTTGCCGTTTTTATGGCTTATGCGCTTTATCTTTTTGTGGCTGAGGATGGTGTGCTTTCATGGATAGTTGATCACGATGCCGAAAATATCGCAGGGACAATGAAAGCTGAAACCCCATGGATAGAAGATTCCAGGGAGTTTTTTGGACTCTTGATTTTGATAACGGTCTTTCTCATCAACTATTTTCATTTTCGAAAACGCTCAGTCATTAGAAAATAATAGTGCCGACTTCAAACCCAAACGTACTGAAAGTAGAAAATAATAGTGCCGACTTCAAACCCAAACGCACTGAAAGTAGAAAATAAATAATGTCGACTTCAAAACCAATCGCACTGAAAGTAAAAAATAAATAATGCCGATCTTCAAAATGCAAAGCCCCGGATTCGAGTCCGGGGCTTTGCTATTCCAACTCTTTTGTGTTACATCGCCCATCACTCATAACTAAATAACTCACTCATCACTCATCACTCATAACTCATCACTCAAACCGGATGCTTTGCAACGCAATCTGCGAGTCTTCTTTCTGGTCTACTGGTTTGCTAACCACAAACAACTTATGTTTCTTACCATCAGACACAGGTTCAATTTTTGTTTTGATAGCGGTAACTGCGGGTTTTGCCTGTGTACCTTTCGCTCCGCCAGCCGGTAAATTTATTTGTCCTAATACTTTACCTTTTGCATCATCAAGCCTGATTTCAAATGTAAAGCCGTGTGTTGGAGGTTCCAGCCAGGCTGCATTCAGTGATATTTCGTTAACACCGGCAAGGTCAATGTCTTCCACTACAAAAGATCCGTTTGTTTTTGGAACTATAAGCAGGGCCATGCCATTCATATTCATTTTAGAATAACCGGCCATTGTTTTCACACCACCAAACGACATTTTATTGTTCCTCAACACAACCACTGCATCGCCTGTAAGTGGTTTGATGTTTGTGCCCCCTTTATCGGTATAACTGGCAGAAAGATAAAGTAAACCTCTGTCCAATACAGGTTTGTTAAGAGTAGGGTTCACAACACCGGATGCAGGAAGACTTTTTCCATCAGCCTTAGAGCCGGCCAGTGAGCGGATCCAGGTTACAATCTGTTTTGTATCACCTTCCTTCAAAGTCGGGTGTGCAGGCATGGCAACTTCTCCCCAAACACCGCCACCACCTTTGATAATTTTTTCAACGAGGTAACTAACAGCTTTAGGATCCTTTTCGTATTTTTTTGCAACTGCTGTATATGCAGGTCCTATAGATTTCTCATCTGTTTTATGACATGATTTACAATCCAGCGCCAGCATCGTATTGCGGCCGATCATGGCTTCAGTGAGAACCTGGTGTCCCTGTGATGAAGCAGCCCTGTCTGAACCTTCCATATATTCCGCTGATACCACCAGGCTGGAAACATCAGCACCGGCCTGTGCATCATCTTTATCCGAAACCTTTACGGCATATTCCACCGGTTTGCCAGGGAAATAGAAAGTCTGGTTACCAGTAAGTCCGATGGTAACAACGGGAGTTTCGTTACCGGCATAAACCGCAACAGAATTACTTTTAACAGCCGCCTTTTTATCATCGAGTACTTCAACAGAAACATTGTAGTCACCCGCTTTTTCAAATGTATATGTGATGGTTGGCTCAGTTGTTTCTTTTTTTGTTCCTCCCAGGTTCCAGACATAAGTGAGTTTGTCTTTTTCCGGGTCAACTGCTTCAACTGAGGCTGTTATCTTAAATGGAAGGGCACCGGTGGTTCTGTCAACATTTAGTGCGGATAGTTTTGCCGCACGATTACCGCCATTGTAATCGATTCTTGATAAAGCTGCATCCGCATTTTTAGAGAACCAGCCGGAACCATATTCAAGTGCATATAATTTTCCATCCGGACCGGTTTCCAGGTCGATCAGGCTGTTAAACTTAGTGCCGCCCATAAATGGCTCCATCTTATCGAAATCGCCGTTTTCCTTCGTAGTGACAACTTTAACCCAACCGCGGATCCAATCGTAGATAAACAATTTGTTATTAAAATAATCAGGATAACGGGTATCCTTAGGAAACATATCTGTATAATAAACCGGGCCGGCCATAGCATTTCGTCCACCGGAGCCAACCTGCGGGAAGTCTTTTGATTCACCATATGGATACCAGATAAATGCGGGTGACACTGCTGGTAGTTCTTTCATGCCCGTATTATTCCTTGAATTGTTTACAGGTTTTGCGGGATCAAATGTTTCACCTGATTTTCCGGTCGCATAATCATAGGCGTTATATGGATAGTTATTCCCCACAAATAATGGCCAGCCGAAATAGCCGGCTTTCCTCGCCTGGTTTAATTCATCATAACCACGGGGTCCGCGTGTACCGATGCTGTCTGCATTTGCATCAGGACCAACTTCACCCCAATACAGGTAACCTTTCTTTTTATCAACCGAAATCCGGTATGGATTACGGTTACCCATTACAAAAATTTCCGGTCTTGCATTCGCTGTACCTTTTGGAAACAAGTTACCTTCCGGTATAGAGTAGGAGCCATCTTCGTTTATTTTGATACGCATGATCTTTCCACGCAGATCGTTTGAGTTACCAGAGGACCTTCTTGCATCATATTGTTCATGCCCCGGACGGTCATCCATTGGACCAAAACCTTTGTTTACATAGGGTTGACCCGGTTCGTCAAATGGTGTTGAATTATCGCCGGCAGAAAGGAACAACTCTTTGTTCGGTCCAAAGGCGATTGAACCGCCGGTATGGCAACAAATCTCTCTTTGCGAATAAAACTGAAGGATGATCTTTTCAGACTTCATATCAAGCGTATCGTTTTCAAATTTGAAACGGGAAAGCCTGTTCACAGAGGTGTCGCTCGGGCTATAAAATGCAAAGACATAATGGTTTTTTGCAAAGTCAGGATCAGCTTGCAGCCCAAGGAAACCTTCTTCTGCATTCGCGCCTTTTGTGCTTGTTTTAAAATATACATTGAGGAAGCCGACCTGTTTGAATGATTTATCAGCATTTTTATACTGCATCAGTTCACCACGACGCTGTGCGATAAGAACGTCAAAATTTGGAAGGATAGTCATTTCGGTAGGCTCAAACATGGTGCCTTCGGTCAGAATCGTTTTTGTAAAACGGTCCTCTTCGGGTACCAGCGGGCTTTTGGCTTTTGCATAATCCAGCTTTTTATTATCTCCAATGGCGTATTGGATGCCACCAAGCAGGTGTTTCAGGTAGTTATCTTCCTTATAGGATATATCGGTATGCCCCAATTCTGTATAAAAAGCACGTCCACCATCAAAATCATGATACCAGGCCATAGGATGATTATCATTGTTTTTGCCACCCTTGTAGCTTTTTTCATCAATTTTGATCAGGACTTTTACATCAGGATTGATTTTTTTGAAATTGTACCATTCGTCTATCCGGCGCCATTCTTTGGGCAGATGTTTTGTTGAGATATGCGTTTGATCCACTACATCAAGCTTTGCTTCCTGTTGTTCCGGGTGGCTTTCAAACTGTGCACCGACAAGGCGGTTGTACCAGCCCCAGTCGTATTCGCCGTCTGTCGCGGAGTGAACGCCTACAAAACCACCACCTGATTGGATATATCGTTCAAAATGGGCTTGCTGGTAGTTGTTCAGCATATAACCGGTGGTATTCAGAAAAATAACGGCTGAATATTTTTGTAGCGAATCTTCATTAAAATATGCTGCATTTTCGGTTGTATCTACGTCAAAACCATTCTCCGCGCCCATTTTCAGAAGGGCCTCTTTACCAGCGGGAATGGAACTGTGACGAAAACCGGTGGTTTTGGAGAAAACAAGCACCCGGGGTTTTCCAGAGCGCGAGTTGCAGGCAAATAAAATTGAAAGAATGCACAAAAGGCAGGCGAATCGAAGCAATTTTCTCATTTGTAAGAAGTTGGGTATTTGAGTTATTAATTATGAATTATGAGTTATGAGTGAGTGATGAGTAAGTTATTAGTAAGTTATTAGTGAGTTATTAGTGGGTGATGAGTGACGGATTTGCGCTGTTTCCGGGATTTGTTGGACATATAGTATATATGTATGTATATATGTAAGAATAAATGTAAGCTTAAGGTGATATGTAGAATGATTGTGATATTCAGGCATATTGTGAGCTAAAATAATACAATCTGTGGTCAATAATTTGGAAAGCTGGTTCGTAAATTAATTATTAAATCACCAACTAACAATTGACAATTAGATTTAAAATTATGTCAGAGTATTAGATATTTTCACTACTTTTGCAGCCCATTTCAGGATTTTTAAGTAAATCCGGATTACCCACAGGGCCCAAAAAGTTCTCCGTCTGTTCGGAGGCGCCAGCAGGGTGTAAAAATTAAAATTGGATAAAATGCCAAAGGTAAAAACGAACTCCAGTGCCAAAAAACGGTTCAAAGTAACGGGCACGGGCAAGATCACCCACCAGAAGTCTTATAAAAGACACATTCTCACAAAAAAATCAAAAAGAAGGAAACGCGCACTGGGCAAAGATGGATTGGTGCATAAGTCAAACCTTGATTTTGTAAAAAGACTTTTAAGATTGAAATAACACCGGATTCCAATCTATCAGGATCTCCAATCAATCTTAACTATTCAATTAACACTATAAAGTCATTATATGCCACGTTCAGTAAATGCAGTTGCCTCCAGAGCCCGCAGAAAACGTATCTTAAAAGCTGCCAAAGGTTATTATGGCAAGCGTAAAAATGTTTATACCGTTGCGAAAAACGTAATGGAAAAAGGTCTTACTTATAAATATGTAGGCCGTAAATTAAAGAAAAGAGAATACCGCGCATTGTGGATCGCCCGTATCAATGCGGCAGTACGCGAAGAAGGTCTTACTTATTCTCAGTTCATCAACCTGCTGAATAAAAAAGGCATTACACTTGACCGTAAGATCCTCGCCGATCTTGCAATGAATGAACCCGCGAGTTTCAAGACTCTTGTAGGATCAGTTAAATAAATCAGCTTAATCAGTGAAACTGTCAGGAATATTAGTTCTCCTTTCAAAATTAAACTGGCTTAAATAATAAGAACCGGGCTCTGGCCCGGTTTTGTTGTTCTGTATATACCACAAAGGATTATTTTTGTATAATCTTGTTCCTGTTTGTGAAATTTTATCTCATCATCATTAAAATTTACAACTATCAGCAATCCTAACGAGTACATGAACAATAGCTACGCCGATCTGGTGAAGCAAACTTTCAATTATCCCCAGGAAGATTTTGAAACAAAGGACAGCTATCTCCATTTTAATGGTCTTGATCTAAAAGCACTGATTGATAAGTATGGTACGCCTATGAAGCTTACTTATCTCCCTAAAATCGGGATGCAGATCAATAAGGCCAAACGGATGTTTGCAAACGCTATAAAAAAACATCGCTACGAAGGCAATTACAGCTATTGTTACTGTACCAAAAGTTCGCATTTCTCTTTCGTTGTCGAAGAAGCATTAAAGCATGAGATCCACCTGGAAACTTCTTATGCTTATGATATAGAGATCATCAAAAAGCTTTACGAGAAAAGGAAGATTAACAAGGACATTTTTATCATCTGCAATGGTTATAAACAGAAATCTTATACCAGCCGTATTGCGGGCCTGCTCAATTCAGGTTTCAAAAATGTGATACCTGTTCTCGATAATCCGGACGAGTTAGCTAATTATAAAAGATCGGTAAAAGTTCCTTTCAAACTGGGCATCCGTGTGGCTGCCGAGGAAGAACCAACCTTTCCTTTTTATACATCCCGCCTCGGATTCAGGGTAAGGGATATCCTTGAATTTTATGTCGACAAGATAGAAGGCAATGAGGACAAGTTTCAATTGAAAATGCTTCATATCTTCCTGAACAAAGGCATCAAGGATGATATCTATTACTGGTCCGAGCTCAACAAGATCATCAACCTTTATTGCCAGTTGAAGAAGATCTGCCCGGAACTGGATTCTATCAATATCGGTGGTGGTTTTCCCATCAAGCACTCATTGGGTTTTGAATACGATTACCAGTTTATGATTAACGAGATTGTAGGAAACATCAAAAAAGCCTGCAAAAAGAATAAGGTTAAGATGCCAAACATCTTCACTGAATTCGGAAGTTATACAGTTGGAGAAAGCATGGCCCATATCTATAGTGTGATTGGTCAGAAACAGCAGAATGACCGTGAGATCTGGTACATGATTGATTCATCTTTTATCACAACTTTGCCGGATACCTGGGGTATTGGTGAGAAGTTTTTATTATTACCGGTTAATAAATGGGATCAGGAGTACCAGCGGGTTGTACTCGGGGGAATAACTTGCGACAGTCATGACTACTATGATTCGGAAGAACATGTGAACGAGGTTTTCCTGCCGAAAGTGGCCAATGGCGAACCATTGTATGTGGGGTTTTTCCATACCGGCGCTTATCAGGATCAGATCAGCGGATACGGGGGTATTAAACATTGCCTTATCCCATCGCCCAAACATATCATTGTCGAGAAGGACAAAAACGGCAAACTGGTTGATTGGGTTTATGCAAAAGAACAGACTGCCCAGAGCATGCTGAAGATTCTTGGTTATGTTAAGTAGGAGAGATCGGTGAGATCGGAGGCTTATCAGTTTGCTCATCCGTTTATGTAAATAATTTAAGGTTCAGGGAATTCGGCTTATTTTTAGCGAATACCGGGACCTTTTTTTCGTTGATGCATCTTTGTTAAGATATCCTGTTAAGATATCCTGATAAAAGGTACGCACATTACCCTTACATACTCTTCTAAACTTAAAATGCAATTCTTGATGAAAAGTGCTTTTCTTTCTGCAGTCTTGTTTCTGTTTATTATTTCTGCGAACGCCCAGAACGCCGAGGACAGCGTTAAGGCATCAGTGAACCAGCTTTTTGAAGGCATGAAAAATGTTGATCCGGAGCTCATCAGGAACAGTTTCGCTGACAGTGCTGTTTTGCAGACCATAGTCCGCAGCCAGGATGGAAAGGTTACGATAAAAAATGAGTCGGTTGCTGCTTTTGCCTCTTCTATCAGTAAACAAACCAGGGGGGCGCTTGATGAACAGATTCAGTTTGAATCAGTAAAGATTGACGGCGACCTGGCTTCTGTATGGACGCCCTATAAATTCTACTTCTCTGGCAAACTAAGCCATTGCGGCGTGAATTCTTTTCAGCTTGTAAGGACGAAAGGCGTTTGGAAAATACAGTACCTTATAGACACGCGACGTAGAACTGGTTGCGAATAAAGTTATGAGTTATGAGTTATGAGTGATGAGTGAGTTGTCAAGTTATGGATGTTTATTTAGTGTCTTTTAGTGACTGAGGAGGTAATAATACAATTAATTCATCATTGGAAAATTCACCACTAACTCATCACTCATAACTCATAATTCATATTTCTCTTGAATCATTTTTTCTTCAATCTGTATTTTTTAAGCACTTTGTTGCTGTTGATATATTTTTCCAATTCGTCGGGGCTCATATCACTTGACATTTCAAGGGGAACATCAATCAACTGTGTCTGCATCTGTTTGATTTCCTCTTTCAGCTTATTTGTTTTTCTTGTGATATCCGGGTCTCTCTCGCCTACAAGTTGATTTTCGCGGAGCATGTATTCAAGCCTCTTATAATTACCTCTTAATGCAGATGCCTGGTTCTGGTCGAAAACTTTTTGTGGAGCTACCGCTTCTTTAACAGGAACTAGCGTTACACCAATTGATGGCATCACCTTGCCGACGTTCTGCGAACTTGTACTGGCTGAGGACGCAAGAACGCTTCCGGTCAGTGCTGTGGTAGACGACGTAATATCAAATGTTGTACGGGTACCTTTGACCCTTTTTACCCCTTTATCGAGCTGGATAAAAGTAAATTTCATTTGAAGGATGTAAGACTCGGTGAACTTCACCTGTTGATTGTATTCCTGCACAGCCAGCGGATAGTTAAGGGCATCCCTGACAATGATTTTTACAAGAGCCGTATCCCTGGCCATGAAACGATTAGTGCCAATAAAGCTTAGCTGAAGAATCTTAACCCTTGCAGAGTCACTTTCCTTTACAAAATCAAAAGGCGCCGTCCACATAAAATCATCATCACATTTTTTGACCTGCGTAAAATTTTTCAGTGGGGTATTGGCATAAAACGTAATGTTTTCAATAGGAAAACTTCCATTTTCACATTGAATCTTAAATGCAATGGTATCACCTTCATCAACGTATAAGGTAGAACTAACAGATGGTTTGACCTTAGAGGTGATTATGTCTGTATTGTAAAATGTAATTGAAAAGAAAGTGTCAATCCTTTCTGCCGGGTTGTTTAAGCTCTGCACACCGATATTGACCCTGTACTCATTATCATATTTCAGTTTGCCCGACATGAAATAAGATTTTTCAGCCTTGAAGGTCAGCATACCGTTGTCCTTGTTGATTCGAAGACCTACCGGTGAATTTCGCAGGTACCAATAAAAATTTCGGGAATCTTTATTGATTTCAAGTTGATAATTCAGTGTTGAATCAACATGAAGTGTAAAATATGGATTGATATTCTTTATCCGTAGAACCGTATCGGCAGGCGTGATGGGAACAGTGTCGGTTATGCGTGGGATTGTGTCCACTACAGATGTATCCTGCGCTTTAATTAGCGACGAAGGAGCTACAGACCATAACACAATCAAAACCCAGGAAAAAGTACGAACAAAATTTTTACTCATGAGTTGCAAAATCGTGCCCGAAGTTAACATAAAACAACAAAAAACCCATCCGATATGCATCTGGATGGGTTTTTATACATGAAGTTCGTGACTGAAGAGGTCGAAAATTAACGTTGTTTTAAATTAACTGATATGAATCAGTACCCAGTAATCATAGCAATACACAAATCACTACACAAATCACTACTCAAATCACCACTCAATCACTACGTAAATCACAATAATCCCACATTACTACTCAAATCACTACGCCATTCAACATAATCTCAAATTACTACTCAATCACTAAGCCAATCAATATGCTCTCAAATCCGTGAAAATTAACATCTGTCGTGCCTGCCATTTACAATTCCAATGCAATATTTCCCATGCAACGTTATTAATTACCAGCTTAATTAGTCACGATACTAATTGCTGTACACTGATACCAATTACTGTACACTGATATCAATTTCTGTACACTGATATCAATTACTGTACACTGATTTGTTTACCAGCCTGGGCAATTTCTTCTTTTTTGGGCAGATATACCTTCAGCACACCGTTTTCATATTTGGCCTGGATATTATCAACATTCACTTTATCGTCTACATTAAACGATCTTTTGAATGAACTGATAGTAAATTCCTTGCGTACGGTTTTGTAGTCTTCTTCCTTGGTTTCGGTTTCTTTTGCTTCAAAACTGATAGTAAGTAAACCCTTTTCTACTTCAACTTTGAAGTCTTCCTTGTTCCTTCCTGCTGCGTTAAATTCAAGGTGATAACCGTCTTTAGATTCAAGGATGTTCACGGGAACCGAGCCAGATTTCTGTCCGTTGGACCACTGTGACTGCGCACCATTGAATAACTCGTCAAAAATGGTATCGAATGTCTTTACCGGGCGATTGTTGATTTTTACGAATGTCATTGTTTTATGCTTTTTAGTTATTTAATTTTTACCGGATAGGGTATGACAAACGATATACCATTCCAAAAAATACAGCTTTAGGATGACAAGATGAAGGTAAGGCTCAGGATTTGCTGCCAAAACGCCGGAAGCTCTCCGGTTATTATGACAAAACGGCTGTCTCGACTCATCTTTATAGCTAGTGTTAAACCTTTTATGTAATTTTGCGTTCTTAATTAGGTAGAAAACTTTAGAAAATCTTTAAAAAAATTTCATTTCAATATGTATCCAGCAGAAATAGTGCTTCCAATGAAGGAAGAGTTAACAGAAAATGGTTTTTCTGAGTTATTGTCACCGGTTGATGTTGACAACCAATTGAAGCAGGAAGGCACAACCCTGGTTGTGGTTAACTCTGTTTGTGGTTGTTCGGCCGGAACCGCCCGCCCGGGTGTGTTAATGGCTGTAATGAATTCGAGCAAAAAGCCTGATCATTTAGCTACCAGCTTTGCAGGATTTGACCTGGACGCTGTAAAAAAACTCCGTGAACATCTTTTGCCTTATCCACCATCTTCCCCGTCAATTGCTCTTTTTAAAGACGGTGAACTGGTGCATTTTATCGAGCGTCACATGATCGAAGGAAGATCGGCACAGATGATTGCACATAATCTCATTGCAGCTTTTGATGAATATTGCTAAGATTTGAATATTGCAAAGAATGATTGTAAAGAATGAGTGTAAAGATTTATCGCTGATCTGATCAGCTTATTTAATAGAAATAGCCCTCTTAATATTAATAAGAGGGCTATTGTATTTTGATAATTAGAGGTGTATTTCAATATTAAGACGGGTATTTCAATAATATGAGGGTTATTTCAATAATATGAGGGTTATTTCAATAAGAGGCGTATTTCAATAATACGACGTGTATTTCGATAATAACAGGGCTATTGAATTTCCGGCTCCTTCATTATAACTGCATTATAATATAGCTTTAGTCTTATATTATAGCTATATTCTGGCTTTATTTATAGTGCCTGGGGTTATTATCGCGGCGGCGTGAATCAGACATCAACATATCTCCGGCCACATTATTTGGGTACAGGAGGAAGAAATCACAAATCCTTTCTTATCATTGCAAATTCAATCTAAATCCTTTCTCGTTTCATGTATCCAAACCTCTACTACGCCTTTGAAGATCTTTTTGGGATAAAAGCCGGTGTTCTGCGTTTCGTAAATTCCTTTGGCTTTTTTGTGGCGATAGCGTTTTTACTGGCTGCGTATGTTCTTACCCGTGAGTTGAAACGAAAAGAGCGTGACGGTCTCCTGCAAAGCCAGGATGTGAAAATTACTGT
Source organism: Flavitalea sp. (assembly GCF_035489435.1). Lineage (NCBI taxonomy): Bacteria > Pseudomonadati > Bacteroidota > Chitinophagia > Chitinophagales > Chitinophagaceae > Flavitalea > Flavitalea sp. Next base: position 1,335 of record NZ_DATHKG010000177.1, on the reverse strand, counting down.
CGGTCAACCTGCTTCGGCGGGCGATTTGTTATTGAACTTCCTCCTGGGTTTTGTTCTCGGATATAAAATAGTTGGTCTTTTTCTTACTTCGAGGGACGAAGCACCGGACCCCCAGCAATACATTTTTTCAGCCCAGGGTAACTGGATTTCCGGCACCCTGCTGGGTGTATTTTTCATGGGTGTGAAATGGTTTGAAAAAAACAAACAGAAGCTGGCCAAACCGGAAGAGCGTACAATACGCATCTGGCCACACGACAGGGTAGGAGATATCGTGATCTATGCTGCGCTTTTCGGTTTCCTCGGTGCCAAGCTGTTTCATAATTTCGAAAACTGGGACGACTTCATTGCAAATCCAATTGAAGCCCTGCTTTCCTTCAGCGGGCTCACATTTTATGGCGGGCTGATTTGTGCAACCCTTGCAATCTGGTATTATGCCAGGAAACATAAGATTGGATTCGTACACTTGTGTGATGCTGCTGCTCCTGCCTTGATACTCGCTTATGCTGTTGGCCGTATTGGCTGCCAGGTTTCAGGCGATGGAGATTGGGGTATATTAAACAGTGCTTATGTAACAAATGCTGATTCAAAAGCAGTAAGAGGAGATTCTACGCAGTTTAATGCTGCTGTAAATGCGAATACTGTATATTATCAAAGGCAATTCCCGGGTCTGCCAATATCTGAAATTCATCATACTCCTACGGTAGCACCATCCTGGTTGCCAGACTGGATGTTTGCTTATTCATATCCACATAATGTACTTGGTGATGGCGTCCCGATAAAAGGCTGCGAGGGACAGTATTGTACTCATCTGCCCATCCCTGTTTACCCCACACCATTTTATGAGACGATAATGGGGCTACTACTTTTTGCTTTGTTATGGTCGCTTCGGACCAGGCTGAAGATACCGGGAACCATGTTTGCTTTTTATCTTATTGTGAATGGTCTTGAACGTTTCCTGATCGAACAGATCCGTGTTAATAATAAGATGAACCTTTTTGGTTTGCATCCGACGCAGGCTGAGGTGATTGCGGTTTGTCTTTCGCTTTGCGGGATTGTGTTGTTCCTGTTTTTACGGCGCCGGTATAGCGCTGGTTTGAAGGCGTCCTGATAATTGAACAGCATCTTTAACTCTGATCACAGGTATACCAGTATCATTAAGCTACAGTTCTTTTTCATTCCTTCGCTCCGTTGGGGGCGGGATTGTGCCTTTTTGCGGCTGTGTCCCGTGGTTAATACCTTTGCTCATGTCCGTTCTTTGTTGTTGTCTCCGATCGGCTTTTTTGCCCTGATCAGCTTCAGTAACTCCGACTACGGCATGAAGTGCTGGTTTGCTTT
>NZ_DATHKG010000176.1:0-9630 GCF_035489435.1 Flavitalea sp. | reverse complement strand
CGGGCAGGAAATGCTGCTATCAATAGCGAAACTCACCTTTTATCTTGTATTATGGTTCGTAGCCGGAATCTTTTTCCTGCCCTCATTCCTGAAAATGGTGAAAAAATATTTAAACGATGAAACACTGCTTGTTACTTCACTTGCCCTATGCCTGCTTATGGTTTACCTGGCTACCAGGGCTGGGTTTTCTCCGGCTCTTGGTGCGTTTATAATTGGTTCAATCCTGGCAGAAACAACGCAGGCCGAAAGGATAGAACACCTCGTCAAATCTGTTAAAGATCTTTTTGGTGCAGTGTTTTTTGTATCAGTCGGCATGCTCATTGATCCGCAAATGTTAATCAACTATGCGGGTCCTGTATTACTTATCAGTTTTATTACTATTGCTGGCAAACTGATCAGCACTACCATAGGTTCCATCATCGCGGGGCAGGGACTTAAGACTTCTGTGCAGGCCGGAATGAGCCTTTCGCCTATCGGTGAGTTCTCTTTTATTATTGCTGCTCTTGGGGTCACATTAAATGTGACCAGCAATTTTTTATATCCAATCGCTGTAGCAGTATCAGCAGTAACAGCATTTGCGACACCCTTTCTTATAAGGTATTCAGATCCTTTTTACCGGTGGACCGATCGCGTGCTTCCGGCCAATGTAAAATCAGCCATCATACGTTATGGCTCGGGTTCTCAAAACATACAGGTGGCAACTGACTGGCAAAAATTATTGAGGGCAAAGTTTTATAATATCATACTGCATTCGACCATCATAATATCAATTATAGTGTTGTCTTCAAACTACCTGATTGATGCTATGCATGAAAAGCTCAACTGGAGCGGATGGGCGAACCAGCTGGCAGCAGTAATAACACTTCTTGTTTTATTGCCATTTCTTTGGGCCCTTGCAATAAAAAAAGTGTACACCGAGGAAACGTTCAGGGTCTGGTCCGAAAAACGGTACAGGGGATCAATGATTTTATTACAGATTTTCCGTATTCTGCTGGCTATATTTTTTATTGGGTTTTTCCTGGATCGTTTTGTTTCCCAGGAACTGGCTTATATAATGGTTATTGGGTTGATAGTTGTTTTATTCTTTTTCTCAAAAAGGATACAGGCTTTTTATTTCCGTCTTGAGAACCGGTTCCTGGCGAATCTTAATGACAGGGAAACGGAACAGGTCTTATCAACCGAACCCGATCTCGCACCCTGGGATGCGCATATGGCAAACTTTGAAATAAAACCAGAATCAAGCATCGCAGGCCAGTCCTTGTTGAGTCTTGGCTGGCGTGAACAATTTGGAATAAATGTGGCAATCATTGAAAGGGGAGAACATCGGATCACCGTTCCCGGCAGGCATGAAGTTATATATCCATATGATAACCTGGCAGTAATAGGAACCGACGAACAGATCGAGAAGTTTAACCAGTATCTTGATTTCATTAATACGAGCACACATATAACCAAAACAAAAACACAGGTTACACTTGAGCGTATAACCATCGGCCAGGATTCACCTTTTTTAAATCTTACGATCCGGAATTCGGGTATCCGGGAAAAAACGCACGGACTCGTGGTAGGCATCGAACAAAACAATGAAAGAATACTTAACCCGGAATCGGATTATATTTTTAAAGAAGATGATGTTGTTTGGATTGTGGGTAACAGGTTGAGGATACTTGCCGTTCAAAAAACAGATCAAAGGATAGAACTAAAGCTTGATCACAAATCCGTTTAAGCTTTATTTTGCATGTATCCACTTCTCAATAAGATCCATCCACTTCACATTGCTCGTCGGATTATTCATGCCAAAACCATGACCGCCTGCTTCGTACAGGTATACTTCTACCGGCACCTTATGTCTTTTTAGTTGCTCTGCAAAAACAGTACTGTTTGCAAATGGAACTCCTTTGTCATCTTTTGCATGGATAAGAAAAGTTCGTGGAGTCTTATCTGTTACATGCAGTTCATTTGAATATTCTTTTACCAGTTTATCATCTGCATCTTTTCCAAGGAGATTGTTTCTTGAACCGCGGTGACCAATACTATCACTAAAACTGATTACCGGGTATACCAGAATCATAAAATCGGGTCTGAGGGAAGTTCTGTTAGGATTTGAGATATAAGCTTTTTGAAAGTGTGTGCCGGCAGTTGAGGCAAGATGGCCCCCGGCAGAGAAACCCATAATCCCGATTTTATTTGGTTTGATATTCCACCTGGTAGCGTTTTCCCTTACCAGCTGAATAGCACGCTGGGCATCCTGTAATGGACCTATTTTCTTATCAACCATTATACTGTCGTCTGGCAGGCGGTATTTAACAACAAAGGCAGCAATGCCCATTTCATTAAAGCGTTTAGCCACATCGTATCCTTCATGGTCAATAGCCAGTATACCATATCCACCACCCGGATAAATGATTACTGCTTCACCGGTAGCAGATTCTTGGGCTGGCAGATAAATGCTGATACCCGGGTTTCTTACTTTACTTACACGTTCAATTCCACCCGTAGTTTCAGATTTCTCGCGATCGGGGCCGGCAATAGAATTGGGAACACTATCGGAATATAAGGCCATAAAGTCTTGCGCAATTACTGGCAGGGCAGAGATAAACATGCAGAAAAGTAATATGTATTTCATCCGTTTATTATTAAACCAAAATTCCCCTCCGGTTAAGAAGGGGAATTGATATAAAGTTAGATAACCAGCATGGCATCTCCATAACTGAAGAATCGATATTTGTCTTTGATCGCTTTTTTATAAGCTTCCATTGCGAGATCATATCCGGCAAAAGCACAAACCATGATCAGCAAACTTGTTTTTGGTAAATGCAGATTTGTAACCAATGAATCTGCAATATTGAAATTATAAGGTGGGTGAATAAAAATATTCGTCCAGCCTTCTGATGGTTTCATTAGTTTTTCTGCAGTATAGGAAGATTCAAGGGCACGCATGGTTGTTGTTCCTATAGAACAGATCCTGTGATTGCCGGTAATCGCTTTGTTTACGATTTTACAGGCATTGTCTTCTATCCGGTAGTATTCAGCATCCATCTTATGTTTGCTCAGATCTTCCACTTCAATCGGCCTGAAAGTTCCGAGGCCGGTATGCAGTGTTACTTCTGCAAAGCGGATACCTTTAATTTCAAGTCTTTTGATCAATTCAATACTGAAATGCAGACCTGCTGTTGGTGCAGCAACTGCTCCTTCGTGTTTTGCATAAACAGTCTGGAACCTTTCCTTGTCTTCTGCTTCGGGTTTACGTTTGATATATTTTGGCAATGGTGTTTCACCCAGGATTTCGAGCATCTGGCGAAACTCTTCATCGGTTCCATCCCATAAAAAACGAATGGTACGGCCACGGGATGTTGTGTTATCAATAACTTCTGCAACCAGCTCGTCATTTTCACCGAAATAAAGCTTATTTCCAACACGTATTTTACGAGCCGGATCAACTATCACATCCCAAAGCCTGTTGGGTTTATTTAATTCTCGTAAAAGGAAAACTTCAATTTTTGCCCCTGTTTTTTCTTTACGGCCATACATACGCGCCGGGAAAACCTTGGTATTGTTGACAACAAAAACATCTTTGTCATCAAAATATTCCATTATGTCTTTGAACGTCCTGTTTTCAATCTGGCCGGTTTTGCGATGGACAACCATCATTCGGGCGTCTTCACGTTTTTTTGCAGGATGCTGAGCGATTAGATTCAAGGGTAGATCGAAACGGAACTGAGAAAGTTTCATGTAAAAGTTTAGTTTAAATATTGCCTGTCGTCATGATATGAAACCGCGGGAGCAGTGGAATGGGAAGATCGGTCGGATCCGATACAAACCAGGTCTTACGGCACCAGGTTTAATATCATGTTTGTTTAAATTTCAAGCGGGCGAAGGTAATATTTTTTTTGGAAACCATAAAATAAAGTCTTAAGGAGTTAAACCGCTGATCAACAAGCTTTCCAGTGCTTAAATACCGGGAATAGAATCAATAAGTTTGCGGGTATATTCTGAAACTGGCCTGTGATACACATCTTCACTCTGCCCGATTTCTTCGATCCGGCCTTTATTCATCACCATAATACGATCACTAATATATCTGACAACACCAAGATCGTGAGAAATAAAGACAATGGTAAAGCCAAACTCTTTTTTAAGGTCATTCAGCAGGTTCAGTACCTGTGCCTGGACGCTAACGTCAAGAGCCGATACAGACTCATCACAGACCAGGAAGGAGGGATTCATAGCCAGTGCCCGGGCGATGACAATACGCTGCCTTTGGCCTCCTGAGAACTCGTGCGGGTAGCGGGCAAAATGTTCAGGTTGCAGATTCACTTTTTCGAGCAATTCCAGCACCCTGGCTTTTCTCTCTGCGCTTTGTTTTACAATCCCCTGTACTTTGAGCGGTTCTGCAATAGCGCTTCCTATGGTTATCCGGGGATTTAATGAAGAATAAGGATCCTGGAAAACAATTTGGAGATCCCGGCGCATGGAGCGCATAGTGTCCGGATCCAGCGTTGCTATATCCTGATTTTTGTAATGTATATGCCCTGAGTTGGGTTTAATAAGCCGCAATAAAGTTCTGCCAAGCGTTGTTTTGCCACAACCCGATTCGCCGACAAGGCCCAGCGTTTCGCCTTCAAAAATTTCAAAACTAACGTCCTGTACCGCCTTGATATATTGTTTCGGTTTGCCAAACATTGTTCTGCCCGATGGGAACCAGACATTGATATCCTCTGCTTTCATTAATACCCTTCGTGGAACTACGAGATCGTTGTTAGCAGCTTCTATTTTGACGGATACATAAGAATCGGATATTCCGGTAGCAGATCCGATTGAACCTGCTGTACCGGTATCAGTACTGATATCGGTAAGTTTGAGTGAAGGCAGTGCCTCAATAGTCCCGTTCATGAAATCGGCAACCACGGGTAATCTTAGCCCTTTGGGATGCAATACCGGCCGGCAACTCAATAACCCACGCGTATAAGGATGTTCAGGATGGCTGAAAATATCTTTTACGGTTCCCTGTTCAACGATCGAGCCTTTGTACATTACAATGGCACGATCAGCAACTTCTGCAACCACACCCAGGTCATGGGTTATAAAGATTACACCCATTTTTTCAGTCGCCTGGAGTTCTCTGATCAACCGTAGTATCGTTTTCTGTACGGTAACATCAAGCGCAGTGGTGGGTTCATCACAGATCAGTAATGAAGGCTCACAACTCATGGCCATTGCTATCATGACCCGCTGCTTCTGGCCACCACTTAGCTGGTGCGGGTACCTGTGAAACATGGAAGCCGGGTCAGGTAATTTTACTTTTTCAAATAGCCTGATGGTTTTCTCCATTGCCGGTTTGCGTGACAACTTCTGGTGCAGCATAATAGCTTCAATCACCTGGTCGCCACAAGTAAAGACTGGATTCAGTGAACTCATAGGTTCCTGGAAAATCATGGCAATTTCATTTCCTCTCAACGCTCTTAACTCTTTTAGAGGGAGATTAAGCAGGTTTAAGGAACTGATTCCATCGGCCGAAAACAATATTTCGCCTTTTGGATATGCGGCCGGGGGAGTTGGTAATAGTTGCAGTATTGATAAAGATGTAACTGACTTGCCCGAACCGGATTCACCAACAATAGCAACAATTTCACCTCTTTCAACTTCGAAATTAATATTGCTGACCGCCGTTGTTTTGCCAAGCGCTGAATTGAAATCAACCTGGAGGTCCCTGATTTTTAACAAGGGTTCTGACATTAATGATACTTTATTGATTAAAAGCGCAGATGCCTAACCGTTAGTCCTTCATTGATCAGTTGTTTCAGTGAATCAATGCCTATCCTTAAATGTCTTTCAACATAGTCAGCTGTAATTTTTTTATCACTTTCTTCTGTCTTAACGCCTTCAGGTGTCATTGGCTGATCACTGACAAGCAGGAGAGCCCCTGTTGGAATTTTATTATGAAATCCAACAGTAAAAATTGTTGCAGACTCCATATCGATTGCGTATGCTCTTATTTTCTGTAAATATTCTTTGAATTCCACATCGTGCTCCCATACCCTCCGGTTGGTCGTGTAAACAGTACCAGTCCAATAATCGACTCCATAGTCCCGGATTGTAGTTGAAACCGCTTTCTGCAGTGCGAAAGCAGGCAAGGCCGGCACCTCTGCCGGGAAATAATCGCCCGAGGTTCCTTCACCCCTGATTGCCGCGATTGGCAAAATAAGATCACCCAGTTTATTCCGTTTTTTTAGTCCGCCGCATTTGCCCAGGAATAGTGCTGCTTTTGGTGCTACTGCGGTCAACAGATCCATTATAGTTGCAGCAGTCGGGCTTCCCATACCAAAATTGATAATCGTAATATCACCTGCAGTTGCGCACATCATAGGTCTTCCTTCACCAACGACCTTTACATCGTTCCATTCAGCAAACATGTAAACATAATTACTGAAGTTAGTTAACAGGATGTATTTGCCAAAGTTCTCCAGTATCTCACCAGTGTAACGCGGTAGCCAGTTTTCGACTATCTCTTCTTTTGTTTTCATCCGATCAATTTTGTTTTTTTTGTTCCCGTCCCAAAGCATCAATACCGGATCAAATAATTTTCGATCACATAACTATCTTTGAGCACATGATAAAGATAATGTATCCTCCATATTCATATAAGATTAAAGAGGAGCTGGGAAAGGAACTGATTTTTGACCCTTCGCGTAAAATATGGTTAAGGCTGACCCCTGAAGAGTGGGTGCGGCAGAACTTCATTCAATACCTTTTACAAACGATGTTTTATCCGGGCTCACTTATCGCCATTGAAAAAGAATTACAGCTCGGCGACCTGAAAAAACGATTTGATATCCTGGTTTACGACAATAATCATCTGCCATGGATGATGGTAGAATGCAAATCGATGGATGTTCCACTGGATGAAAAAGTGTTAGCGCAGGTACTCAGGTATCATATTGCCATACCGGTTCCATTCCTGGTCATAACAAATGGCTCCTATTGTGCTGCCTTTGAAAAAGTGAACGGAACCTTATCTCAATTGGAAGTTTTACCTGTTTATCTTCAACCCGGGATCTGAGGGATCTGAAGGGATTACTCTTCTCCGTTGAAAAGTTCAATCAACTGGTCCCATTCAAGATCATCAGGATTCAACAGCCATTCAAGTACCAGGTAACGTTGATGGGCTGCAGCGCTATGAACATTGGAAGTATTTTCCTTGTCTGTTTTTTTGATATGTTTAAAATATAATGCTGCCATTTTATAGAACAGGTATTCATCATGAATGGAGGTAATGCGCTCAAAACCTGCGTCCTCAAAAAGATCATCAGTTTCTGCTAACACCGGGGGAACATTTGCAAAAAAATCACCCACAAGTTCCAGGTCACATTCAGAGGAAGGATCAGGATATACTTCAACCCTGCCAAGAACCCAGGCAAGCATATATGCACCTTCGAATTGAAAAGACAATTTTGCTTTTTCTTCATCAGTTGTTTCATGCTCCCGGAAAAAGAACTTTTCATTTTCGCTGGCCGCCTGCCATAAATCTTCTTTTTTTAACCAGTCCGCAATTTTATCTGCCTCTGCAGAATTACTTGCACAGAAAGCAACCGACAATAGTATCAGCATCCGGGCTGCTGCCTCTTCCGGTTCCTTGATAGCTTCGGTGATGTTTTCAGGAATGGCCGTCAGCGGCACATCCTGGATGCCATAAGCGATCATTCGTTGCCTGAGCTTGTCCCACCTGGTTTTGGATATCGACTTTGACATAATTGGTTCTTAAAAACAGTGAGTTTCTGATAAAGCCATGATCATTAAAAATGAAACCGCGGCAAGCGCGGTTTCTATTTGTACAATAATCTAATAAGTAATCAAGGGAAAATCCCAAGTTCAGCATAACTGGTTCCAACCTTGTTGATCGCAACAACATAAGCGGCAGTGCGCATGTCAGGAATTTTATCATTCGCATGCCAGGCATCCATAATCTCACGTGTTGCGCCAATCATTGTTTCTTCAAGCCCGCTTCTTACCAGGTCAACTTCGTCAGCACCATGAATGATCAGTTCGCGGTCCTTCTGGGTTACTTTTTTTCCTGTCAGATCTTCCATCTGGCCAAGGATCTTTGTATTAAGATCTTCTGTAAATCTTTTTTCCATGCGGCCGTAACGTACATGGCTAAGGTTTTTCAGCCATTCAAAATAGGAAACTGTTACCCCACCTGCATTAAGATACATATCCGGAACAACAAGAATTCCTCTTCTTATAAACTCTTCATCAGCCTCCGGTGTTAACGGACCGTTTGCAGCTTCACCAATAATTTTTGCTTTGATACGGGGCGCATTTTCACCGGTGATCACGGCTTCAAGCGCTGCCGGGATCAGGATATCGCATTCCATTTCCAGCGCATCAGTATTTTTATTGAAGTTGTTTGCACCGGCAAAACCAAGAATTGACCCGGTCTTCCTGCGATGTTCAACAACAGCATCTACATCAAGCCCGTTTTCATTGGAAATTGCGCCTTCCCATTCGGCCAGTCCCACGATAATCGCTCCATGGTCCTGGAAGAATTTTGCAGTATGATAACCAACGTTACCCAATCCCTGTACAACAATTCTCTTGCCTTCCACTCCAACGGTGAGGCCTAAACGCTCCATAATTTCTGTCATCTTACAAACTTCACGGAGTCCGTAAAAAACACCGAGACCGGTAGCTTCCTTTCTGCCCCGAACTCCACCCTGGGATACAGGTTTACCGGTAACACAACCCTGGGCATCGATTTCACCGGGGCGCATACTCTGGTAAGTATCAACGATCCAGGCCATCTCGCGTTCTCCTGTGCCATAGTCCGGAGCTGGTACATCAATACCAGGACCAATAAAGTTCTTTTTAATAAGTTCTGATGTATATCTTCTGGTGATTTTTTCGAGTTCGTAAGCGGAATATTTTTTAGGGTCGATGGTGATTCCTCCTTTTGCGCCGGCGAATGGAACATTTACAATAGCACATTTGTAAGTCATCAATGCTGCGAGTGCCATTACTTCATCCAGGTTTACGCTCATGGAAAACCTGATACCGCCTTTGCAGGGAAGTTTGTGATGCGAATGCTGAACACGGTAAGCTTTAATTACTTCAATCTTATCTCCAACCTTAACAGGGAAATGCATACGATAAACTGCATTGCATTGTTTTATCTGCTCAAGGATACCGGGATCCCAGTTGGTGAACTGCGCTGCTTTTTCAAAGCTCTTTTCGACAGCGCCGAAAAAACTGTAATCTGACATACTAACTTATTTATGGTTTACAATCTTAGGCATTTTTCTTCTCCAGTCTTGTTATCTTTCTGTCAAGACGAATGACATAAAGAAATAACCCAATCAATATGGTCACCACAACGGCAACTACCACATAAATTTTCCCTTCAGACCGCATACCGGTTGCGGGTTCATTGGAGGGCACTGTATCCTGGGCAAAAACAAAACTGTTGATGAGTAACAACAGGAAGGAATAGATATATTTTTTCATTTTACGGCGAGGTATTCGGTTTTTTGTTTGTTGGTCCCTTGTTTCCCGGCCCACTCTGATTGCTTTTCTTCAAGCATGACGGTTCTCACTTTCAGTGTAGAGATCCAGACACCGAGAAGCGTCCATCCC
>NZ_DATHKG010000175.1:0-27954 GCF_035489435.1 Flavitalea sp. | reverse complement strand
TTTGTGTGCTGACGTCAATATAAACAAGACCGTTTTCAATTTTGACCGGATAGGTTTGAATGGCACATTCATCACCAGTCAGGCATTGCCCGGTAACCAATGAAAATGTTTTTTTATGGAAAGGGCAGGCCACTTTTGGTTCATCTCCACGACTGCCGATCATACCGCGGCTTAGGGCCATTTGTTTTTTGTGCGGACATTCGTTTTGCGTGGCAAACCATTTGTTCGGTCTTGAAAAATAAAAAAGTGCTATCTGTTTATCCTTGTATTTAACGCAAACGCCTGCATTTGATACTGCATCTTCTACACGGCATGCGGCAAACCAACGGGCCTCATTTAGTAAAACGGATTCATTATCGTGATTCATCGAAATTTGTTTCTTAATTTAATTCAATACTGAAGATCGTCCCTTACTAAGATTAATATCATTGCATGATGTTAACCGGGTTTATGTGATGTCCGACTATTTATCAATATGCGTTTTTTGCCAGTCGGCCGGTTTCTTCTGGTTGCGGAACTCGACGAACCGGACAGCAGGGTCTTTTTCTGCAGGGGCATTTACAAAGTGGTTGAAACGGTTCCTGATTTCGGGATTTTCAACAGCTGCTTTCCATTCACATTGATATGAGTTTACAAGTAACTGCATTTCAGCTTCCCATTTAGCCCCCATACCCAGGCTGTCATTAACAATTACGTTGCGCAGATAGTCAATGCCACCTTCCATCTTGTTAAGCCATGGTGCTGTTCTTGTAAGGGTATCTGCAGTTGAAATATAAAACATCAGGAACCGGTCGATATATCGGATACAGGTTTCACTATCGACATCTGAAACAAGTAATAAGGCATGTTGTGGATTGCTGCCACCATTTCCGCATACATAAAGGTTCCAGCCCTTTTCGGTAGCGATGATACCAAAATCCTTACTTTTTGCTTCTGCGCATTCCCGTACGCAACCGGAAACGCCCGATTTGATTTTATGGGGTGCACGTAATCCACGGTATCTCTCTTCTATACGAATGGCATAACTAACGCTGTCGTGTAGCCCAAAACGGCACCAGGTAGAGCCGACGCAACTTTTTACGGTTCTTAATGCCTTTCCATAAGCATGGCCGCTTTCAAAACCAGCTCTTATTAATTCTTCCCAGATCGAAGGGAGATCACTTATATGTGCGCCGAATAAATCGATGCGCTGACCCCCGGTAATTTTTGTGTAGAGGTTATATTTTTGAGCTACCTGTCCGATGACAATCAATTTCTCCGGTGTGATTTCGCCACCTGGTATTCTTGGGACCACTGAGTAGGTTCCGCCTTTTTGAATGTTAGCAAGAAAACGGTCGTTGCTATCCTGCGAAGCATCACCCCCTTTCTTTAATATCATTTCATTCCATAAACTCGCGGTAATGGAGGCAATGGCGGGTTTACAAATTTCACATCCTTCCCCTTTTCCCAGTTTTGAAAGTATATCGTCAAAAGTTTTAAGCTGATGAATTTTTGCCAGGTCAAATAGTTCCTGCCGGCTATATGCAAAATGTTCACAAAGAATATTACGTACATATTTTCCCTGCTGTTTCATTGTATGAACCATCAGGTCCTTTACCATGGGAACACAGCCACCACAGCCAGTTCCGGCTTTTGTACATTTTTTTATAGCGTCGATTGTTTCGCAACCTTCATCAGTTACAGCACATGCAATAGCATTTTTCGTTACACCTTCACAACTACAGATCACCGCATCATCGGGCAAAGCAGCTATTCCGCTGCCCGCGCCTTTTTTTGAATCTGTTTGGGCAAGCAAAAGTCCGGAAGGATCTGCCGGTAATACCATCCTGTTTTTGCAGTGCTGCAATAGCATATTATATTGTGAAGCTTCTCCGACCAGTATTCCTCCCAATAAATATTTTCCATCTGCAGATACATTGAGCCTTTTATAAATACCATTCACCTTGTCTTCATACATTATCACCCTTACTTTGTCTCCTGTGATAAATGGGTCTCCGAAACTTGCGACATCAATACCAATCAGTTTGAGTTTTGTACTCATGTCAAAACCCTGGAATGACTTCAACCGTGTTTCTGGTTTCGGTCCATACTTATTACAGATGTTTGCAACAAGTATTTCAGCCATTTCATAACCAGGTGCCACCAGGCCATAGATCATATCCCGATGAAGGGCGCATTCGCCAATGGCAAAAACGGAAGCGTCATTTGTTTGTAAGTGGTCGTCGATTGTTATGCCTCCTCTGGGCCCGGTTTGTAAGCCGCAGGCAGCTGCGAGTTCATCCCTTGGTTTTATACCGGCTGAGATTACCAGCATGTCTATACCCAGTTCACTTTCGTCCGCAAATTGAAGGCCGGTAACATTTTCTTCTCCCAGCACCTGGTAAGTATGTTTCAGGGTATGAACGCTCAAGCCAAGTGCATTCATTTTTGTTCTCAGGATACCAGCCCCGGCATCGTCCAGCTGCCTGGGCATTAATCTTGGAGCAAATTCAATTACATGTGTTTTTTTGATACCCAGGTCAAGCATCGCTTTTGCAGCTTCGAGTCCAAGTAACCCTCCACCCAGCACTGCAGCTTTTTTTGCCGTTTTTGCATAATCCCGGATAAGATCCAGGTCCTCCAATGTCCGGTAAACAAAAACTCCTTTCTTTTCCAGCCCGTGAATCGGCGGAACCATGGCGGAGGAACCGGTAGCGAATACAAGTATGTCATAAGAAACCTGGACTCCATGAAAGCTGCTGATGATTTTTAACTCACGGTCAATTTTCGTAACCGGGTCACCCAGATGGAGATCGATATTATTATCTGAATACCATTTTACGTTTGCCATCGATAAATCTTCAGCGTCTTTACCCGCAAAATATTCACTGAGGTGAACCCGGTCATAAGCGGGCAGGTATTCTTCCCCAAAAACAGTTATCTGAAATTTCCCAGGGGCACGGGTAATGATTTTTTCGCAGAATTTATATCCTACCATGCCATTTCCGATGACAACTATTTTCATAATAGTATGAGTTTATTAAATGAAATGGCAAGCAATCGATGTATGCAAGAAATGCATAATGTAAAAATTTCAAGCAAAGGCTGGAGAAAAACTGGCAAAAGCGTTAGCGCTTATCAAATTATTATATGATAAAAATAAGGTTATTTGGATTTAAATGCCAAACTTTGCAATAATTATATTACATATATCTGTTTATAATATGATAGAAAACTCAAAGCTATTCCTGGTGGGAGCCGGGCCGGGAGATCCGGAGCTGATAACTTTAAAGGCAATCCGCGTCCTTGAAATTGCAGACGTGGTTCTATATGACGCGCTCGCCAACGAAGAACTGCTTACATATTGTAAGAAGGCAAGCGTGAAAAGATTTGTGGGTAAACGTTATGGTTGTCATGCCCTCAGCCAGCAGGAAATAAATTATCTCATACTTGAACATTGTGCAATTTATCCGAATGTCGTCAGGCTTAAAGGCGGAGATCCCTTTATTTTTGGGAGAGCACAGGAAGAAATTGATGCAGCGCGGGGCGCCGGGATTGATATAGAAATTGTACCTGGTATTTCCAGCGCATTGGCGGTACCAGCTTCGCAGAATATTCCGCTGACCTGTCGTGGCGTCAATGAAAGTTTTTGGGTTGTAACCGGCACGAACCGTAATAATGAGTTATCAGCTGACATTGATCTCGCAGCACAGTCTTCCGCCACGGTAGTAATATTGATGGCCATGAGTAAACTTGAAACAATCTGTGATATATTTATGAAATATGGAAAAGGTGAAACCCCTGCGGCTATTATACAGGATGGAACCAAACCCAATGCAAAGATGGTGACCGGAACAATTAAAGATATCGCATTCAGGGCTGTTGCTGCCGGTTTGGAGAATCCGGCTGTTATCGTTTTTGGAGAAGTCGTAAATCTAAACCCGGCAACGATCTATGACAAAATAAAAGGATCATCAACAAACCAGGCATTGGTACAAATCCGGACCAGCCCTGTTACAAGATCATAAATGAAGAAAACAAAAACAACCTTTGCCAAACAGCCCCAATTTATTTACACAAGATGTATGAGTGAGTGGTGGCCGGCCCTGGATGCGCAAAAACAAATTTCACAGTGCAGGAAAGGCGAATTGATATTTAAAGAAGATGAGCCAGTAAAGGGAATGTATTTTGTGATTGAAGGGGTTGTGAAAGTGCATAAACACTGGGTAGAAGAAAAAGAATTAATTATCCGGTTTGCAAAGGAAAATGATATCATCGGCCATCGCGGCTTGTCTTCTCACTCCGATGTATACCCGATATCTGCTACTACGCTTACAAACTCTACAATCTGCTTTCTTGACCTTCCATTTTTTTACTCCACTTTAAAGGTGAATCCAAACTTCATGTTTGATCTCATGATGTTTTTTGCTGATGAACTCCGCTTGTCAGAGCAGCGGATGCGTGACCTTGCGCATATGCCTGTGAAAGAACGTGTGATGAAAACATTGCTGACCATTGAAAAAAAATTTGGAGTAAACGAAGAAGGATTTATCAATTTTGACCTGAGCCGGCAGGACATAGCGGCTTATACGGGCGCGGCTTATGAAACAGTCTATAAGTTGCTCGCAGAATTTACCAATGCTGGTCTTATTAAAACGAATGGAAAAAGTATAGGAATCTTATCCGCAAAGTTGGGAATTTTATGATTAGACTGTAATTATTAAAGAGGTTGGTGAAATGGCAGCGATTAATTAATTTTATATCCATGAAGATTATCGCAATAATTATTTCCGGTTTTGTATTGTGTTCTGCTGTAACACCATCTCCTTATGCATTGGTTCAGAAAGACAAATTATCTGAGAGTATTGCCAGGGGAAAAACGATTTATGTAGAAAGATGTATGAGTTGTCACCAGGAAAATGGAGAGGGCCTTGAAGGAAATTTTCCACCACTCGCCAAAGCGGATTTCCTGGTTAAATCGCTGGATAAATCCATCTATTCTGTCAAGTTTGGCCTGGAAGGAAAGATTACAGTAAATGGAAAAGAATACGATAATCTTATGCCAAATCCGGGACTGGAAAATAATGAAGTTGCCGATGTAATGAACTATATCCGTAATGCCTGGGGTAACAGCTCCGCGAAAAAAATGATAACTGAAGAAATGGTTAAAGCCATACCGGAAAAAAAATAACAGCTAACCCCGCTCATATAGATTAGCCGTATTTACAATAATATTTATCCGGCTAATTCCCAAAATGCAACACGCGCGACTAAAAGATGTCGCGCGTGTTTGCTTTATATCAATGTGATAGTTAGCGCCTATAATAATTACTCCTATGAAAGTTAGCAATGCTCAAAAGAAAGAAGCTAACTCACCTTTGAAGGATTCTGCAATGTACTCTTAGGTTGTTTAGGATTGAAAACCGGGTGTTCAATAAATGGCTGATCCTTTATGCGCTTACCCGTTGCCTTGAAAACAGCATTGGCAACTGCTCCGCCGGTTGGGGGAAGTGCTGGTTCACCCAGACCGGTAGGATCAATTCCATTATTTACAAAATGTGTATCAATCTCAGGGATCTCTTTCATTCTTATCAACCGGTATGTATTATAGTTTTTTTGTTCAGTCTCACCGTCTTTGAAAGAAAGTTTACCAAACATTGCGTGGCCATATCCATCAACGACACCGCCCATTACCTGTTGACGCGCTCCGCTGAGGTTTATCACCTGTCCACAGTCTGAAACCGCTGTAATGTTTTTTACAACCGGGATGCCTTTTTCCATGACTACATTACAAACCTGTGCAACATAAGATCGGTGTGAAAAATAAACACTGAATCCCTGGAACACGCCTTTTTGTTTGCCCCAGTTTGATTTCTCGGCAGCAAGTTTCGTGACGGCGATCATGCGGTCAATGTCATATTTTACAGCGCCAGCGGGAGCAGTTTTTGCTTTCTGAAACAGATCAAGCCTGAACTGTATCGGATCCTTTTTCGCGGCGAAAGCAACTTCATCCAGGAAAGACTGTTCTGCAAAAGCAAGGAAATTGGTTATAGGTGCGCGCCAGGGACCAGTTGTTATTGGAGAAATGTGTTCAACAGATTCTATCAGTAAATTGTCAACTGCTCCTGAAGGAAAATTATCCTGCCGGGTAGGGTTTCCTGAATTGATACCGACACCACGTAGTTTGTATCCAATCATATTACCTCCTGCATCAAGGGCAGCCTCAAACCGATAACGAACAGCCGGCCGGTAACTTCCGCCGGTCATATCATCTTCCTTGGACCAGGTAACTTTTACGGGTGCTTTTATTATGCTTGATAACTCAGCAGCCTCGGTGACATAGTCAAATTTTAATCTTCTTCCAAATCCACCACCAAGACGTGTGATATCGAGTGTTATTTTATCTTCGGGAATATTCAGCAGTTTGGAAGTAGCAGCTCTTGCAGCTGCAGGTGTTTGTGTTGGTCCCACCAGTTCAACGCCATCTGCACGAACATGTGCAAAAAAGTTCATTGGCTCCATCGGGCTATGTGAAAGAAAAGGGCATTGGTATTCGCTTGCAACGACCTTTGCTGCTTTACTGAAAGCGGCATCGACATCACCATCTTTTCTTTCTGTTTTTGCCTTGCCTTCTTTCAGCAGGTTTGCAAATAATTTATCATGGTCAGCGGTACTTTCAAGATTACCATCTTTTTCGTATTCGATTTTAAGGGTCTTCCTGGCTTTCATCACCTGCCAGGTAGATTTGCCCACTACAGCTACATTATTACCGAAAGTAACTACGTCTGTAATTCCTGGCATCGCTTTAGCAGCTGCAGCATCAACGGATTTAATTTTTAATCCGAATGCCTTTGGACGTTGAATCATTGCATGTAACATACCTTCACGGTAAAAATCAAGGCCAAACAATGGTTTACCGGTATGTATATCCGCGTTCGCCACATTTTTTACAGCGGTACCTATAAGTTTGAAATCTTTATTCTCTTTTAGTTTCACTTCTTTTGGAACCGGTATAGCCTTTGCTTCTTCGGCCAGTTCACCATAGCCAAGTTTTTTACCGCTTGGTGTATGTATAACAAAACTATTTGCAGCAGTACATTCAGTTGAAGGAACGCTCCAACGTTTTGCTGCAGCTTCTATCAGCATAAATCTTGCCGTACCACCGGCATTTCTCAACAGCTTCCATGAGTGTGGAACAGCACCGCTTCCCCCGGTTACCTGCCTGTCGAAATCAGAAGTATTAAGCCTGGCTTGCACCACTTTTACTTTTGTCCAGTCAGCATCGAGTTCCTCCGCTACAATCATAGGGAAAGAAGTCATGATGTTCTGGCCGAGTTCGGGGTTAGGGGATAACAGTGTAATTACACCCTCGGTTGAAATAGAGAGATAGCTGTTGAACCCAATGTTACCAGTAACACCTGTTGCATTAACAAGCGTTGCGGCTGAAACTTCTTTAGCAAACCAATCAAACCCAAGTATTAAACCCCCGGTTGTGATGGTGGAAAATTTGAGAAAATTTCTTCTGCTATTATTTATAGGAGTTGACATAAATTATATTTTTTTGCTGGCTAAAACGACTGCTTCACGAATGCGGTGATATGCTCCGCATCTGCAGATATTTCCATTCATGGATGTTATTATTTCCTGTTCAGTTGGTTTTGGATTTTTCTTTAAAAGCGCCGCTGCAGTCATGATCTGGCCAGCCTGGCAATAACCACATTGCGCGACATCCACTTCATCCCAGGCTTTTTGAACCGGGTGATCACCCTTTTCTGACAAGCCTTCGATTGTTGTAACCTCTGAAGTCTTCACTCCTGAAACAGGAAAAACACAGGAACGTGTTGCTGTCCCGTTAACATGTACTGTGCAGGCGCCGCATTGTGCTATCCCGCAACCATATTTCGTACCCACCAGCCCCAGGTGATCCCTGAGAACCCATAGGAGAGGAGTGTCTGCCTCTACATCTGCAGTGTACGATTTGCCATTGATTTTAAGTTGATAACTGGCCATGTTGAATACTTGAATGTTAAAAATTTTAATCTATAGCGCCCTCACCTGCCGGCGCCGCATTTTTCAGCAAAAAAGAAGGGATGAAAATACGAATAAACTTACAGAATCCGGGACGATGCATCAAATTAAAATGCATCTGTCTGTCATTTTCTTGCATTTGTCGATATTGTCAGAAACAAAAAGAAGCTCAAAAAGAAGCTCTATACAATTCATCGTATTAACCTGGTCATCCGGATCTTCATTTGTTTTTTGGCTATCTTGAAGGCTCAAAAGTTAACCAATGAAAAAAAATAACGGCCGGGGTTTTATAACCCTCATATTAATATTTGCATTATTCTCTTTCGCAAAACCAGTTGCGCCAAATCCTGTTGAAGGGAAATGGGATATTACTATCAGCAAGGATGGTAAAAATTTTCCTTCCTGGCTGGAAGTGGTACACTCAGGCACGAATTCAGTAGTTGGCTATTTTGTTGGGATCTCAGGAAGTTCCAGACCAGTTTCAACGATAAAAATCGAGGGAACAAAATTCAGTTTTCAGATCCCGAAACAGTGGGAAGATGGAAATGGGGATTTTAAACTCGAAGGTAATTTGCAGGGCGAAACCATATCCGGAACAGTCACAATGCCCGATGCAAAAAGTTATCCCTTCACTGGTAAAAGGGCACCCGCGCTGAAGCCGAAACAATCGGTTCAGTACGATGCGCCGATCAAGCTTTTTAATGGTAAAGATCTGAGTGGCTGGCAACAATTGGGAACAAAAAACCAGTGGGTAGCTGTTGACGGAGCTTTGAAAAGTCCGGAGTCCGGTTCAAATATCCGCACAGAAAAAACATTCAATGATTTCAAACTTCATATTGAATTCCGGTATCCAAAAGAAAGCAATAGTGGTGTATATCTGCGGGGAAGATATGAAGTACAGGTTTCAGATAATGCGGGCAGCGAACCAACACGTGGAGACTATGGTTCAATTTACGGGTTTATCATACCTACAGAAATGGCAGCTAAGCCTGCCGGCGAATGGCAATACTATGACATCACGCTTAACGGCCGCTATATTTCTGTTGTTGCGAATGGAAAAACGATTATTTGCAATCAGCCTATCCCCGGCATTACCGGTGGTGCACTCGATAGCAATGAAGGCGAGCCAGGACCGATTATGATTCAGGGCGATCATGGACCGGTGGAATACAGGAATATAATTATTACGCCGGTAAAATAGTTATGAGTTATGAGTGATGAGTGAAGTGACGAACAAAATATTGAAATATGAGTTATCGGAATCGCATCTTGCTAAACATAAGAAAACAAGTAAAATTTTATTGTAGACTTAAACAATCATTCTTCACTCTTCACTCACTCATCACTCATCACTCATCACTCATAACTTTTAGTACGGGTTTCTTGCTAACCGTACTCACTACCGTCGTTTCCGCTCAGAACCGCCCCAACGTCATACTCATCGTCTCTGACGATCATGCTTACCAGGCTATAAGTGCATATGGATCCAAACTGGCGCAAACGCCGGGAATCGATCGCATCGCAAAAGAAGGAGTGATATTTAAAAGAGCTTATGTAACCAATTCCATTTGTGGTCCGAGCCGTGCAGTGATACTGACCGGAAAATACAGTCACAAAAACGGATTCAAAGACAATGTGACTACCCGTTTCGACAGCAGTCAGAATACATTTATCAAAGAACTAACCCGCTCCGGATACCAGACTGCATGGATCGGGAAATGGCATCTGCAGGCATTGCCCCAGGGTTTTACTTATTTCCAGGTTTTTCCGGGACAGGGTAGTTATTATAACCCGGACATAATTATGATGGATGGAAGCCGTAAGCGGCTGGAAGGATATGCCTCAACCATCACAGAAGATCTTGCTGAAAAATGGATGACTGAACGCGATACCAGCAAACCGTTTTGCCTGGTGATAGGTCATAAGGCTCCACACCGCATGTGGCAACCGGATACTGCTGATCTTGGCAGGTTTGATTCTGTCAATTTTCCTTTGCCTCCTAACTTTTACGACAACTACCAGGGTAGGGAAGCGGCAAAAGTGCAGGACATGAGTATAGATAAGACTATGCGTATGGACTATGATCTTAAAATGTTTGACAGCACTATAAAGGAGCTTAGCATACTGCGAATGAATGCAGCCCAGCGTGCAAAATCTGATCCATATTATGCAGCCATTTATGCAGACCTGAAATCAAAAAATCTTTCCGGCAAAGCACTGGTAGAATGGAAATATCAGCGTTATATGAGAGACTATCTCAGTACTGCAGCATCCATGGACAGGAATATCCAAAGAACCCTCGACTATCTTGACAAAAACGATCTTAGCAGCAATACAATTGTTATTTATATTTCGGACCAGGGATTTTATCTTGGTGAACATGGATGGTTCGACAAGCGGTTTATGTATGAAGAATCTTTCCGAACTCCAATGGTTATGCGCTACCCGGGTAAGATAAAAGCCGGCACATCAAACACTGACCTGGTAATGAATCTTGACATAGGTCCAACCATCCTGGAAGCAGCCGGGGTGAAGGTGCCTGCTGATATGCAGGGCAGATCTTTCTTGCCACTTGTATCCGGAAATAAAATTGAAAATAAAAGTGCTAAGAAATTGAAATGGCGCGATGCCATTTATTACCACTACTATGAACATGGTGAACATGCTGTCTCCCCACATTTCGGTGTCAGTACAAAACGTTATAAACTGATCCGGTTTTACCAGGATGTAAACAGCTGGGAACTGTATGATCTTGAAAAAGATCCAAATGAAATGAATAATATCTATGGCAGTAAAGGCACTGAAAATATTACAGGCGGACTAATGAAAAAGCTCCATGAGGCGATCGATCACTATGAAGACACCGAGGCAAAACAAATACTGGCTCAAATAAAAAATTGAATTCGATCCCAAAGCCTTAAACCCTGAGACTGCTGATGCAGCTGATACAGCTACACGTACGCGTTATACCCAAAGGGTTTCCCGTTTAATATTTCCCATGTTTATGTGATTGTGGAGTTCCTGCGCCGAATTTATTTTTGTGGAAATAATAACCCCATGAACAAATTCCAGGTTTATATCAGCACGGTTGCCTTACTACTCACATTCGCAGCTTGTAAGAAGGGTTCCCCGGCAGATCCTGTCGGGACTGTTAAAAATTTCACTATCGATCTTGATACGAACTACACGTCAGGCAAAAAGATTGATTCTGCATTTGCCACCTGGACCAATAATGGCCAGCTAAAAACAGTGAAACTTGCCATTGAAGGTAATAAGCTGATAAGTTCTATGGCAGAACTATCACCAGGTACAGGCGAGATGAAGATTGCAATTTACTCAAATGTAAAATTTGTTTATTTCCAATCTCTATGGCTGCAGACAAAAACGCTGACAGTCAAAACCGATGAGGAGATTAAGCTGAAAGGGCCTTCTGGTTTTAATGATCAGGACTGGTTGCCAAGGGTGATCTTACATAATACAGCAATGAAAATCGATGCAGAGGTTGGAATGCGTCCCACAGATCCTTATTTCTTTGTTAAGCAGGCTGATAAAAATTATCGCGAGATATGGTTCAGCCGGGAATACTGGAAAACCAAACAGGGATTACAATTTGTTGCAGGTGGAGTTTGGGAGTGTAAGTCAAATTGCCTGAATGAATACGGAGATGTTAAGAACGAAGAGTTTTTCAAATTTCTTCCAAATCAGGTGGGCACAAAAGCATGGAACCATATTGAGATCGTTCTCAGGTATATCATGGATCAAAACGGTGGCGGATATTTGATTGATATGAATTATGACCTGCCTGGATAATTTTTTAAGGAGCCACAACATATCTTAAGGAGCCACCATATATCTTAAGAGGCTACAACCTCCTTTAAGAGACTACTACTACTTTAAGGGGTTACAATATTCTTTAAGGAACTATAACATTCTTTTATTGGTTATAGGATTACTTATGGGATATAAGGCCCTTTAACTTCTCCCCAACCCCAGCTGGGCATAGGCTCATTAGTAGATATTGGGGTTTCGGTTTCATGAGAATTGAGCACAGCTATCCTTGTGCCCCATTCTATATAGGCAACAAAAGCCGAACGGAACTCCGGATCAGCAGGCACATTCATCTCATCGGCGGTGGCAACCAGTAAGTTTGCCCAGCGTTGACGATGTTGTTCGGTCAAATGTTTTCCCAGGTGTTTCTGAATCATTCTATAATGTGAGCCATCTTCTTCAGAATATAAATTCGGCCCTCCAAAGACCTCGGCTATGAAATGAGCGACATGCATCTGATGTGATGGAGACATATGCCTGAATATGGGTTCCAGGAGATCGTCCTGCAAAACTTTTTTATAAAAACCCGTAAATAAGGATTCTATTACTGGCATACCGCCAATCCATTCATATAATGTTGGTACTGTTGATGTGGATGTCATATCATTTTTTTCATGCAGTTATCAATGACTTAACCGGATTTCGATTAATACAAGGATACTATTGTTAATTCAGAACGTTTGTGTTTTAATCCAGGCAATTGTGTTGTGATTCAAAACATTTGTCAATTGATTAACCAAAGGTTAATTTAATTCAATTTAAAGGCTTTCGGGGGTTTACTCCTGGAGAATGAGATAAAAATTTGATGACCGGTATTAATAGTGCTGCAATGGCGCTGCTCAAAAAAAAAGCTGCGGCGGGATTTAGATTCGAAAAATTAGAATTAGTATTGAATGCAGAAAGTTTATCAGTTCAATCAATAATATTCAATCCGCTTATGGTTGTTAGTGCTTCTTTTTCACGAATTACTTCACTCAGGGGATCTGTTTTATTTTTGTTCTGTTTTGTTTCATTCGTCCTGATCTCCATGCGTCCGGCACCGGTAAAAGCTAAAAAAGTTGTAATTGGTTATGTTGGCGGCTATCGCGGACTGGTAAACGCTGCCGCGATAGATGCAGCAAAACTTTCTATCATTAATTATGCTTTTGTAGATGTGAAAGGCAACAGGGCCTGGCTTACCAATCAACTAACAGATACCACAAATTTTCGTTTGCTCAATGAACTTAAGAAAGTTAATCCCAATCTGCAGATTGTTATTTCTATAGGTGGATGGGCATGGAGCGAAAATTTTTCAGATGCAGTTCTGACAGATACCGGAAGACAGGCTTTTGCAAAAAGTGCTGTTGAAATAATCAGCAATTATCAGCTGGATGGGGTAGATATTGATTGGGAATATCCTGCGATTCCAGGCGAGGAAGGAAATATATTCCGACCGGAAGACAAGCAGAATTTTACGCTGATGTTTCGCGATCTCCGGATACAACTCGATTCATTAAGCAAAATAAATAACAGGAAATACCTGCTCACTACAGCTGTTGGCGGATTTCCGCGATTTGCTGAAAACACGGAAATGAATAATGCCCACCAGTACCTCGATTATATCAGCCTGATGACTTATGACTTCAGCGGTAAAGAAACAGTAGGACATCACACAAACCTGTTTCCCTCGGCTGATTTCGAAAAGGAAAATTCTGTGGATAAGGCGGTTAAAGTGTTCATGAACGCAGGTGTACCTGCTGAAAAACTGGTGGTGGGCCTGGCTTTCTACGGTCGCAGTTGGATTTTATCCGGCTCGGAGAAACCAGTCATGCAAAATAAAATTGTTTCATCGACGAGGGGAGGTGGATACACTTATCTGAAGGATAGTCTCGTTGACCAACGGGGATTTAAGGCCTACTGGGATAAAAAAGCAAAAGCACCTTACCTCTTCAACGATTCAACCCGGCAGTTTATATCTTATGATAATGAACGTTCGGTAAAAAACAAAATTAAATATGTAAAAAAGCATAAGCTTGGGGGCGTTATGTTTTGGGAATACAGTTCCGATCTGAAGAAATACCTCCTTAACACCATCGATGAAAATCTAAAACATAAATAGTAATTATTAGCATCAATAGTCATCTATAGCATGAATAGCGTCAATAGTCATCTTATAGTCATCTATAGCATGAATAGTATGAATAGCATCAATAGTAATCGTTAGCATCAAAATTCATCATTAGAATCAATAGTCATCATAAATATCATTAGTCGTCATAAATGTCTTTAAAACGCAAACATCATCAAAACACCTGATTGTATATGAAAAAAATCATTTTAGTATTACTTCTTTGTCCTGCTTTCCTTCTGGCACAAACCAGCAAGGTGATGGACCTATTAACCGTGAAAAGCAAGATCCTCAACATGGATCGCAAGTTTGCAATCTATCTGCCGCCCGGTTACGAAACATCGCAGCGAAGTTATCCCGTTCTTTACCTCCTGCATGGGGCAGGTGATGATCATACTGGCTGGGTTCAGTTCGGCGAGGTGCAACATATCGCCGACAAAGCCATCATGGAGGGTAAAGCCACTGCCATGATTATCGTGATGCCGGATGCCAATACAGGCAGACGTGGCTACTTTAATACGGTAAAAGGTGACTGGAAATATGAAGATTTCTTTTTCCAGGAGCTGATGCCTTATGTAGAAAAAACTTATCGCATAAAAAGTGAGAAACGTTATCGTGCAATCAGCGGCCTGTCTATGGGTGGCGGTGGTACATTAATGTATGCCATGCATCATCCCGAATTATTTTCTGCCGCCTGTCCTTTAAGCGCATCAACAGGACCTCTTAGCCTGGAGGATATGCGAAGAAATCTTTCACGCGACAATCCAAACCTCTCTGACACAGCTTTAGCAGCTTATTATAACCGGCACAGCGCTGTTGCTCTTGTAAACAATATGCCAGACAGCGCTAAAAAATCCGTGCGTTGGTATATTGATTGTGGTGATGATGACTTCCTTTTTGAAGGTAATGCAATGCTTCATGTAGCCATGAGAAAAAAAGAAATCCCGCATGAATTCCGGATCCGTAATGGTGCCCATAACTGGACGTATTGGCGCGAATCCCTCCCTGAAGTACTCGAATTTATTTCTATGAGCTTTCACCAATATTAAGCTTTCACCAAAAACAGCTTTCAACAATATTTAATGCGATGTTTAGCATCTATGCAAACATCATATGATCTCTACAGATAACCTGATCTCAGTTCTACAGGGATCAGGTTATCTTTTTCTATTGATAAGAAAGCGCTCTCTAACGGCAACGCTTACTGCTTATTTACGAGTTGAGATATAATATATGGAGAGCCCCTTACCGGGGCTTTTGTTATTTATAAAGGATTTTGAAACTTAATAGAACCCGCGGACTTAATAGAACCTAAACAAAAATCATCCGGATTTTGAAAGAGAAATAAATTGCTATCACTAAATAAGCGGCATTTATAGGTATTTCTATACCAATCATCCAATTAACCCCAACCTGGTAACCACCCCCTCACTGTCTTCATTGCTAAGTACTGTTACACATAAAACGGGAATCAATAGTTACAATGTTGGCTCCCTGGTTGCAAACTATGTTCAGTATACTGCAAACCCTTCTGCATCAGCTGCTTCAGATATATACCAGGAGATAGATTTTACCAGCACCTGGGATGCCTTATACTTTGCAATGGCCGATATAAGTGATTTAAAAACGCAGGCAATTGAACAGAACTCGAGTGAATACCTGGGTGTGGCAAATGTATTGTTATCATATCACCTCTCATTGGTTAGCGATTTATGGGGTGATGCTCCTTTTACAGAAGCATTTTCATCTACCAACTTCACACCAAAATATGATACCCAGGAAGACCTTTACAAAACAAGCATGATTCTTCTTGATTCTGCCATTGTTCAACTTGGAAGAACAGATGCAGTGATCAAGTTGCTTGGCGCCAAGGACCTGATCCATGGAGGGGCAAGGGCTAAATGGCTGCTGACTGCATATGCATTGAAAGCAAGATTGCTTAATAAGGTGAGCAAAACGGCTACCTATAATCCGGCGTCTGTGCTTGCTGCAGTTTCAAATGCTTATAAAACAAATGCAGATGATGCAGAGATGTCTTCATTTTTTACCAGGAATCCATGGGCTCAGGTAGCTGTAAACAATGCAGGCAACACCCTGAGTGGCTGGTTATCTGAACAGTTCATCGATCACCTGAGTGGGACCACTTATGGAATTTTTGACCCCAGGCTAAGAAAGATTTCCAGGCCAACAGTGAATAACGTATATATCGGTACGGTTAACGGTGCAGGTAACCGTCCGCCGGGAAACAATACCGTTAAAGATGAAAACTATATTGATTCAACATCACCCTGGACAGGCACATCGTCACCATTATTAATTGTTACCTATGCAGAAATCAAGTTTATTGAAGCTGAAGCTGCACTGTCTACTGATCCTGCAAGGGCGTATACAGCCTACCTGGCTGGTATAAATGCCAACATGGACAAACTCCAGGTACCGGCAGGTGTTGAAAAAACGGCCTACCTGGCCGCTGCTTCGGTAGGTGCTGACAATCTCACAAAGGCACTTATTTTTAAAGAAAAGTACATTGCCACTTATTTAAATCCCGAGGCCTGGAACGATGCACGTCGTTTTAACTACGCATATAAAGATTTCACACTGCCTCAAAATGCCGTATTGTCAACTTTTATCCGCAGACTTGCTTATCCATCGGGTGAAAGATCAAAGAATGGAAAAAATATACCAACAGTAGGAACATTAGCCGACAGGTTATGGTGGGATAAATAACAGGCAGATATTGATTTTAATTAGCACGCTTTATATTAAATGAAGCATGCTAATTATTTTTGTAAACCATCTCAGTAGTATGCATATTTGTAATAGCCGTAAGAGATAGCCATCATAACCCTGCAATGTCATTGCTGCACTGCATTTTTGTCCGGGGACAATCACCAAATCAAGTTTAAAGTTCATGAAGATCAAACAAATATTGGCGTCGATCCTCTTTTGTTGCACAGTATGGTTGGGCGTTGATGCACAGGAATTTTCTATGGCTGCTGTAAGCGGCTATCCCTTTCCTTCTGGTTTAACCAGTGCAGCTTCAGGTTCCAGGATAGCAGTCGCCATCAATGAAAAAGGGAAACGTAATATTTATACAGCACAGGGTCCTGAATTCAGCTTGAAAAAAATCACAAAGTATGATGATGATGAAGGACAGGAAATCACCGGTATCACTATTTCCCCTGATGGCAATAGTATCATATATGTAAGAGGGGGAGACCATGGCGCTTTCGCTGAAAGTGTTCCCAGGAATCCTTCAGCCAAAACTTTTGCGCCCCGGGTTCTTATCTATCATATTCCTTTTGAAGGTGGCACACCGGTATTGATCGATGAGGGCGATCATCCCATCTTTCATCCAAAAAATAATACTGTTGCTTATCTTAAAAATGACCAGGTTTGGACTGCTTCATTGTCGGGCACACCGAAGCCTGCACGTTTATTTTTCGCACGTGGCAGAACCGGTTCAATCAAATGGTCGCCTGATGGAAGCCGGATGGTTTTTGTTTCTGCCAGGGGCAACCATTCTTTTATTGGACTGTTTAAAGATTCGGCGACTCCTATCCAATGGATAGCACCAGACTTTGCCAGGGACGTTTCTCCCACCTGGACCAGTGATGGAAAGAAAATCGTCTTCGCAAGGACCTATGCCAGGGGAGGGAAACCTGATTCACTTACGAGCCGTTCTCCAAATCCATGGACCTTATGTATTGCAGATGCCCTTTCAGGTAAGATTAAGAAACTCTGGCAGTCGCCGAAAACGCTGCGGGGTTCCGTTCCGGATACAGATGGCCGTTATAACCTGCTTGCCTCTTCAAACGGCAAAGTAGTGTTTATGTCTGCACATGATGGCTGGTCACATCTCTATTCAATTGATTCGGCCGGCGGTTCACCATTGCAGCTTAGTTCAGGAAAGTTTATCCTGGAGCATATTGAATTAAGTGCAGATGGCACTTATGCCATTGCCAGTGCGAATACAGGGCCTGATAAGGATGATCTTGACCGGAGACATATTGTAAAAGTTCCATTTGACAAACCCGCGTTGGAAGTGCTTACACCCGGTGCAGGAATCGAATCTTTCCCGGTTATGACAGGGGATGGAGCAAACATAGTTTATATCAGCGCAACGGCGCAGGTTCCCGGCCTACTAACGGTGATGAACACACGCGACAGGCAAGTCCGTATTATCGGCAATGAACTTTTACCGGCTGATTTTCCTGTTGAAAACCTGGTAACACCAAAATCAGTCCGGTTCAAAGCACCAGATGGAAACATGGTTTATGGCCAGTTGTTTGAACCAAAAACCGGGACCGGGAAAAAACCGGCCATCGTTTTTATTCATGGCGGACCTTCAAGACAAATGCTACTTGGCTGGCATTACGGAGACTACTATTCGAACACCTACGCACTTAATCAATATTTAACCAGCATGGGATTCGTGGTACTTGCCGTGAACTACCGTTTAGGTATAGGGTATGGATACGATTTCCAGCACCCGGTGAGGGGTGGATATTTCGGAGCTTCTGAGTACCTGGATATAAAAGCAGCAGGAGAGTGGCTGAAAGTTCAACCACAGGTTGATCCTTCCAGGATAGGTGTCTATGGAGGGTCCTATGGCGGTTATCTTACTGCACTGGCGCTTGGCCGTGATTCAAAATTATTCGCTGCCGGAGTTGATGTACATGGCGTTCACAATCATCTTAACCTGAGCCCTTCGCAGGATGGTGAACAAGCACCTGATGCACAACTTGCCCGGAAATTACTTTGGGAATCTTCACCCGTATCCTGGGTTGATGGCATGACCTCACCGGTATTATTTATCCATGGTGATGATGATGGTAATGTGGATTTTGATGAAAGCATCGATCTTGTAAGGCGTTTTCAACAGAAAGGAAAATCATATGAGAGTTTAGTGATCCCTGATGAAACTCACCATTGGATGCGGTATGAAAATACAGTTAAGGTTGATGAGGCCGTAGCTGAATTCCTGAAACGGAAATTAATGAAACCGTAATCAGGATCAGTTACTGAAATTGATGGAATAGTCACCGGAATTAATTTTTTATTTGTATCTCAGGACCATGATGAAAATAAAATATTTACTGTTTTTGCTTTTTTGTTCTTCCAATCTGGACGCACAACAAAAAGCTCAAATTCCGCCTGGTCTCGATCTGTATATTGAGAAGGTGCTGAAAACTTTTAACGTTCCGGGTGTTGCTGTCTCAATTGTAAAAGACGGGCAGGTGCTCCTGGCTAAGGGATATGGCACAAAAAAAATGGGAACAAATG
Source organism: Flavitalea sp. (assembly GCF_035489435.1). Classification (NCBI taxonomy): domain Bacteria; kingdom Pseudomonadati; phylum Bacteroidota; class Chitinophagia; order Chitinophagales; family Chitinophagaceae; genus Flavitalea; species Flavitalea sp. The sequence goes on along the minus strand of NZ_DATHKG010000175.1, from coordinate 8,726 downwards.
ACAAGGTGGATGAAAATACTTTGTTCCTCATTGCTTCCAATACAAAAGCATTTACTGCAACCGCTCTCGCGATACTTGTTGAAGAGGGAAAAATAAAATGGAATGATAAAGTTATCGATCATCTTCCCTGGTTCAGGATGAATGATGATTATATAACAACACATCTCACCGTTCGGGATCTGCTGGTACATCACAGTGGTCTGCCAGCTTATGCCGGTGATGCAATGTTATTTCCCCCATCAACCTATTCAAGAAAAGAAATACTCAAGAAACTTCCGTTAATTCCGGTAGTTCATGATTTCCGTACAACTTATGCTTATGATAACATTTTATACCTTGCCGCCGGCGAAGTGATAATCGCGGCTTCCGGAATGTCATGGGAAGATTTTATCCGCGTACGGATATTAAATAAACTCGGCATGAGCCGAACAATATCGAGGTTCTCGGAACTAAAAGATAAAAACAATGTATCGGCATCGCATGCCAGATCAGCCAACCAGGTTAAGGTCGCGGAATTGTTTATGGATCAGAACATCGGTGACGCCGGTGATCCTGCAGGAGGTATCGTTTCCACGGCTGCCGATATGGCCAAATGGCTGATCACCCAACTTGATTCAGGAAGGATTGCCGGTAAGACTCCATTATTTAAACCAACATCTACTGTTGAGCTTTGGAAAGTGGTTCGGCCCATACCAGTCACAAAAGTTCCTGAATATCTCAAGCCGCTTCAATCCGATTATTTTGGTTATGCACTTGGTTTTCGCACTTACAACTATAAGCAATACAAAATTGTGGGGCATGGGGGAGCCTTGAAAGGTTTTGTTTCCCAGATCGCCATGGTGCCGGATCTTAATCTTGGTATAACGGTTCTTACCAATCAATCAAACACTGCTGCTTATTGGGCTATTATCTACCAGGTTCTTGATTATTATATGCAGTTCAAAACATTTGACTGGATTGGCGCTCATAAAAGACAGCAAGACAGTGCGCTGGTTTCTACACTGGACGCAAGGCGAAAATTTTCAATTAAACGAGATTCTCTGTCAAAGCCCTCTTTGCCAATAGATAAATATGCCGGGCTTTATGAGGATAAATTACTTGGTGAAGTGGTGATCGCAAAAGAATCTTCAGGGATGGTGATGCGGTTTTCAAATTCGTTCCAGTTTGTAGCTGACCTTGAACATTTTCAATACAATACATTTTTAGCTAAATTCCGGGACCGTGAATTTTCGGCAAATGCCTATCTGAACTTTACCATAAGCCCGGCCGGTAATATCGAATCAGCTAAATTACAGGTGCTCGATCCCGGTTCGCAGATAGACTTTGATGATATGGAACTAAAACCTGTTCAACGAAAAAAGATGGACACGACTGATCTGAAAAAGAAAATTATTGCTGAGCTGGGTCAACATCCTGAAGGCACATTTGCAGTAGCTTTCAAAGATCTCGGTAATGAACAAACGCTGTTTTTAAATGAGAAAGGTATGTTTCACGCTGCAAGTACGATGAAAACCCCGGTGCTGATTGAAACTTATAAACAGGCTGCTGCAGGTAAGTTCAAAATAACAGATTCCATCCTGATAAAAAACGAATTCAAAAGTATAGTCGACAGCAGTCTTTATTCGCTGAGTCCCGGTGATGACAGTGAATTTGATCTTTATGAAAAGCTTAATACGAAACTTCCAATCTATGATGTTTTACATCGCATGATCACAAGGAGTAGCAACCTGGCAACAAATCTTATTATTGACCTGGTCGGCGCGCAGAATGCCAATGCGAGTATGCGCGAAATGGGTGCTGCAGATATACACGTGGTTCGTGGTGTTGAAGACAACAAAGCTTTCCAGAAAGGGTTGAATAATACTACTACCGCTTATGATCTCATGATTATTATGGAGTCCCTGGCCACGGGAAAGGCTGTTAATGCAGCATCTTCCAAAGAGATGATAGGAATTCTCATGGATCAGAAACTTCGTGATAAAATTCCCGCGAAACTACCACCAGAAGTAAAAGTTGCCTGCAAAACCGGTTCCATAACAGCAGTGTCGCATGATTCCGGAATCATTTATCTTCCGGATGGCCGCAAATATGTATTGGTGCTTTTGTCAAAAGGTGTCCGGGATCTTGATGACGTGAACAATACCCTGGCAAATGTATCAAGGTTTATATATGATTATATGATTCAGCGTTAGTAGTTTTTATTAATGATGAACAGCTTTTATTAATGATGACCAGGATTCCTGAATTCGAATATATCACCGAAGCCGCGGCTAATAGCTTCGACATCGATTTTCAGATCGATTAATTTACCAGTATTTATATCAAAAACCCATCCGTGTACACGAAGGCCACGTTCCTTGTATGCGTTCTGTACTTCGGATATTTTCAGGATGTTGAGGCACTGTTCCTGAACATTTAGTTCAACAAGCCTTTTATAGCGATCATCCTCCGATTCAATCCGGTTCAATTCATCTTTATGCGTTCGGTAAACATCTTTAATATCATCCAGCCACAGGTTCAACAGGCCGAGATCAGATGATTGCATAGCGGCTTTTACACCACCACAGTAGTAATGCCCGCACACCACGATATTGTTTACTTTGAGATGATTTACGGCATAGTTGATCACGGAGGTTACATTGATATCATTGTTCGGTACCATGTTAGCTATGTTCCGGTGCACAAAAACCTCACCAGGTGCCGCACCCATCATTTCTTCTGCAGTAACCCGGCTGTCAGAGCAACCGATATATAACAGATCAGGTGTCTGACCGGCCGAAAGTTTTATGAAATAGTCTTTATCAGGCTTAAGTTTCGATTGTATCCAGTTTTGATTATTTATAAAGATTTTTTCTATATTCATATTTACTTTTTAAACCTGAAAAATAGTTACTCCTTTAATGGCAGGCAAATAAATAAACGATCACCCGTTTTCATTATTTATCATTTTGGTTTAGATTTAAAAATGATTGTACGTCTTAAATCAATATTTGTTCTCTGCATATTAAGTTCATGTACCTATCAATCTTCAAAAACCAACACAGGAAATTGGCCCGAGTATAATGGGGGGCCGGATAGAAATCACTATTCGGACTTAGATGAGATAAACAAAGAAAATCTTTCCAGGCTCGAAGTTGCATGGATTTATCACAGTGGTGGTGCCGACACTGTCAGGAATCGAACCCAGATGCAATGCAATCCCATCATTATTAATGGCATCCTCTACGGTGTGTCAGCAGATTCGCAGGCCTTTGCAGTACAAGCCGATAACGGTAAAGAAATTTGGAAAACAAATATTAAGGATGAGACATTTTCCATGACCAGCCGAGGTGTAACCTACTTCGAAAATGATGGTAAACCCATCATATTTTTTGGCTATGGTGAATGGCTCTATGCGCTGGATGCAAATTCCGGTAAACTGGTCTCCACTTTCGGTGCCGGGGGGAAGATCAATCTTAGAGATGGCCTGTCAAGACCAGGGGCTGACAAATACATTATATACAATACTCCCGGTATCATCCACAAGAACCTGCTTATTGCCGGCGGCCGGGTTGCGGAAGGTCCGACAGCATTGCCAGGAGATATCCGTGCCTTTGATGTGCATACTGGAAAAGTAGTATGGACATTTAAGACTATTCCTGAAAATAATGAGGAGGGATCCGAAACCTGGCCGAAAGACGCCAGGAAAAATAATGGTGGTGCCAACTCCTGGATGGGTATGGCAATTGACCGGGATAAGGAAATTGTTTACGCGCCAACCGGATCTGCGTCTTTCGATTTTTATGGTGGTGACCGGAAAGGAAATAATCTCTACGCAAATTCTTTGCTGGCACTTGATGCAAACACGGGCAAACGTATCTGGCATTTTCAGTTTGTACATCATGATATCTGGGATCGCGATCCGCCTGCACCACCCAATCTTGTTACCATTCACAAGGATAACCGGTCCATTGATGCCGTTGTTCAGTTAAGTAAGCAGGGATTTATGTTTGTATTTGACCGCTCAACCGGCAAGCCAATTTTCCCGGTGGAGGAAAGGCCCGTGCCTGCTTCTGAAATGCCAGGTGAATATGCTGCTGCAACACAGCCGTTTCCGGTTTTGCCGGAACCATTCACCAGGCAAAGTTTTACAGAAGCTGATCTGCGAAAAGATGTTGCCAACGGCGATTCTGTTCATGCACAGATGCAAAATAGCAACACCGGTCAGCCTTTTATACCCCTGAGTTCAAAACGCACGCTGTTTTTTCCTGGTACTGATGGTGGTGCACAATGGGGTGGGGCAGCAGTAGACCGGGAGGATATTATTTATGTCCCTGCCAAAGAAGTACCGGTTTATTCCTCGCTGGTTCCAACTCCCGCTTTGTCAAAAACCAATCCGAAGGAAGATATATACCAGGTGCATTGCGGATCCTGTCACGGTACAGACAGGAAAGGCGATCATGGTGGCAGTTATCCTTCACTAACGGGTATAGGTGACCGATATTCGCAGGCACAGTTAATCGAAATCATCAATAAGGGAAGAGGCATGATGCCTGCGCTTGCACATATCAGCAAAAACGAAAAAGAAGCAGTTGTTGCATTTTTACTCGGGAAGAAATCTGAAGACACAAAGATCGAAAGCCAACTGTCAACAAACCCTTATGTTATTACAGGTTATAACCGTTGGTATGACAGCACAGGCTATCCGGTAAATACCCCGCCCTGGGGCACACTGACTGCTATCAATCTTTCAAGTGGTAAGCGGCTGTGGCAGGTGCCCCTGGGTGAATATGCGGCACTTAAAGCAAAGGGCGTTCCTGCTACAGGAACCGATAATTATGGAGGTCCGCTGGTTACTGCAGGTGGATTAATTTTTATAGCAGCTACACCAGATAAAAAATTTCGCGCAATTGACAAAAAAACAGGAAAGGTGCTCTGGGAGCATGATCTGCCCGCCGCGGGGTTTGCCTCGCCTTCTACGTATTCAGTAAATGGCCGGCAGTATATAGTGATTGCATGCGGTGGGGGTAAGCTGAGGGGGCAATCCGGTGACGGTTATGTTGCTTTCGCGATCAAAAAATGATGAAATGTCAAAGAGAATTGCCTGTCAAAAAATGATGCTTATTTTATTGCCTTTACCAGGTCGCCTATAGCTCCGGGAATAGCCAGTGGTTGTTTGCCAATGATGACCGATGCAAGTTGAATAACAGCAGTGCCAATATTTATTACCTTCTGAACTTTTTTTATCTGAAGAATTGTTTTGTTTAATTCTCCCGTTATTGATTTTATTTGTTTCAATGAGTTGTCTGCTTCCTGGATCACCAGCGTTGTAGACAAAGCAAGCATATCTTCACCTGCATTCAGGATTGACCATTGTTTATCTGAAAGATCCTGGTTCTCCGTCTTGCTCAACTTTTTCCAGTTCGCAAAACGGTAATTGCCTATGCACTGGGCGAGTCCAAGAAAGTTTTTTGCCAGTTCTGCTGCCTGGTCAGCGGTTAGATTTTCCATGGCTAATGTTCTTTGTGTTTATCGGTTTATAATTTTTTGAAATCAGCAATCAGGTCCTGCAAGGCAGCAGAATAATCTCCCAAGACAGCCCTTATCTCTTTAACAGTAAGTTTATTCCTGTTGTCGAAAAGTTTTTGATGCCCCCCGGCAATAACGGTAAGACTTTTTGAGAATGTATTTAATTGTTGTTGTTTCAGCAAAATGGCATCAATTTCTTTATAGTAATCCGTTGATAGTTTCACCTTATCGTAACCCGTGAGTTTCTCCATTAATAATTCGGAGTAAAGCGCGAAGTTTCTTTCTTTTTGAAAGTTAAGCTCCATGACGAGGTTACCGACCGATGTTCTGAAAAGCCCTATCAGGGTTTGAATATGCGGGTTACCTGTTTCAATTACCTGCCTGATTTTTTGTTTACGGTATCCATCGGTGAAAGCCTGGATCACCAGACGGCCAAGGCTACTGTAGGCCGTAACAGTATTTTTGTCAATGGTCAGTGAGCCGAATTTTCCCTCAACCAGCGCTTCATTCAGTGATTTTGTATCGATAGTGGTGAGATCACCTTCTGATATGGCACCAAGGCTCTTAAAATAGGCTGCCAATGTTCGGTATACTTTGGTGGTTGCTTTGTCTGCGTCGGCGAAAAGACTGCAATCACAATTGATGGCTGTATCACGAATGATAAGATTTCTGCGGATAAGGTTGAACTGGCAACGCTCATCACAAAACCCCTGGTATGAAATCGGCATCTCTTCATAAATCGCAAGACTTTTCAACGACTTATCAGATAGCTCTGATACTGGCTTTAAAGAAATACATCCGGCCAGCGAAACCAGGTAGGCAATAACGATAAAACGTGCTGGTAGAGAGGGTAATCTGTGCATGTTGCGGTTTTATTGATCTTTGGTACTGCATCATGGAGAACAGATATGTGTCTCAACATGCAGACATTCCAATTTAGACAAATCTCCGCTTATGATAAATTTTATATTGATAGTTGTTGCTATAATTATGTGCTCACTATCTTTATACAAACCAGGGCTACTATGAAATGGAGTATTTTAATCGCATGTATCTTAATTGGTTTCAAGGTTTCCGGAAGTCCGGTTAATTCTTTCGGCAATGATAGTATACCACCATGGCTCAAAGGTAACTTCACAGATGATTACAAGATCAGGTATTCCATTTCAGATTCATTATGGATGCAATTACCTGGCACTAAGTTCCACATTATTAAATGGAACCTGGATGAACAGTACCTGGTGGCAAAAAATGATATGGAAAACCCGGGAGATGGTGGGCTGTATACAAGAATCGATTTTATGCAGTTCAAAGATATGGCGCCTTTTGAATGGGGATTTTGTTTGACCGCGTACAAAGCCAAAGACAGTGACACTGCTGAAAAAACAGCAGCAGCCGATCGTTCTAACCCTAAAAAAGGTTGTGGAGGATTTCCATTCTCAAGAATGAAGCGGAAATAGCATTCATGAAGGCTTCTGATACAATATTAATTGTCACTTGAACGGATCCGTCACCGTGACCAGGATTTTATCAATTTTATTTTCATCCATATCGATCACTTCGAATACAAATTGTTTCCATTTTACTTTTTCACCTGTAACGGGCATGTGATTGAGCTGGGATAAAATCAATCCGCCCAGTGTATTGAAATCTCCGCTGTTTTCTTCTTGTGAGATGTCAAAAAAATGCAGGAACTCAAAGAAAGGAAACTGGCCATCGGCGAGCCATGTATTATCATCGCGTTTAATAATCTGGTATTCGTTCTGGTTATATTCTGAGGTATCCCCAACCAATGCGTCAACAATATCATCCATACTCACCATACCCTGTACGCGGCCATATTCATCAACCACAAAAGCATAATGGATCCGGTTTTCTTTGAACTTGTCAAGCACCTTATAAGCTGAAGTGTTTTCATGAACCATCAATGGCTGCCTGATAAAGTCGGATAACCTGAATGGCGTTGCGCTAAAATCTTTTGGAAAAATATCCTTAACGGACACAATGCCCAATAATTTATCAAGGTTTTTCTGTACAACCGGGTACACGGAGTGTGCTTCCTGGCCAGCTTTGGTTTTGATGCTTTCAAATGACTCATCAATATCGAAGTATACGAGGTCGTTGCGATGCGTCATCAACTGTGTGACTTTCCGGTCACCAAGTGCAAACACACGGTGTACTATGCTTTGTTCGATTTGCTGAATCTCACCCCCTTCCGCGCTTTCCTGTACCATGGCTTTGATCTCTTCTTCACTCACAATACCTTCTTTCTGGTGCTTTAGTCCTAATAGTCCCAGGACCAGGTCATTCGTATTTACAAGCAGCCAGATAAACGGTTTGGTGATCACCGAAATGAACTTCATAGGCCCTGCAACAAACGATGCAATTGCTTCCGGAAACATCAGTCCAATTCTTTTAGGAATGAGTTCACCAAATACTATAGAGAAAAAAGTTATGATGATAACAATCAGAATAACGGAAAGTGTTTTAGCATAAGGAGCTAATAAACTAATTTTCTCAAGGCCATGTTGAACATTGAGGGTTAATGTATCACCGCTGAATATACCCGTGAGTATACCGATCAGCGTAATACCTATCTGGACTGTCGACAGAAATGTATTCGGATTATTTGCCAGTTCAAGTGCTCGTTTTGCGTTTGAATTTCCTTTTTTCGCCGCGCTTTCCAGTTTGAATTTTCTTGCCGACACGAGGGCAATCTCACTCATGGAAAAAATGCCATTGATGAGTATAAGGAAAATAATTATTAAGATCTCCATGATGATTTATGAAAGGGCAGGGATATCAGGCCTGCAACTAATTAATTGAAACGAATGCTTCGCGGGGAGTTAACAGCTGCCAATGGGTAAAGGATCTTGATAAAAAACGGCGCCCCCAAAAAAGCCGGCAACAAGAATCGCCGGGAATCTGATAATTTCTTCATTCTAAAACAGGGCAAAATTAAGGTTTTACCCTCAATTTACCCTTAATAAGAAGTTTTGAAGAGATAGCTACCAGCCTATCCCGTAATCTTCGCCATGGTTACTGCTTCCTCCCCACAATGAACCATGTACCCAATCGAAATAAATTGCATTAATTGGTCCGCTGGAACGATTGGTAAACTGCATGGTATACCCCATTGCTTTTAGCTCTTCCCGAACCTTTGGCGTTGTGGCGGACTGTAAGACAATATTTCCTGCACGCGGTTGTCTTTCTTTGAT
>NZ_DATHKG010000174.1:0-16387 GCF_035489435.1 Flavitalea sp. | reverse complement strand
AAGATCGTTTGTAATTTCCTGATCAATGTAACCGAGGCGATGGGTGGGAATGTTTATAAAGCAACTATTACAGTGCAGGCCGCGAGACCGGTTTACAATACAACTTATGAAACTCCGCTGATCAATTTCCAGGATGAGTCTTTTACATTTAAATACGTCGAATACCAGCCGATAGAGTTCAATGAAAACCGGGTGACCGGTTCCGATCCCCTGGCTTCAAATCTCAGTGCGACCCTAGCTTATTATGCATATGTGATCCTGGGTCTCGATTTCAATTCTTTTTCGCTGCGGGGTGGTGATCCATTTTTCCAAAAGGCGCAGATTATTGTAAACAATGCTCCCGAAGGCCGCGACATCTCAGGCTGGAAAGCGTTTGATGGTTTACGTAACCGGTATTGGCTGATAGAAAACCTGACAAATAACCGTTATGCAATTGTGCATGATGCGTTTTATAGTTATTACCGGCTCGGGATGGACCTGCTTTATGAAAACGAAGCTGCAGGAAGAACGGGAATTTTGAACACTATCGGGCAGTTTAATACAATGAACAACGACATTCCGAATACCATGATTGTCCAGTTCTTTTTCCAGGGAAAAGCAACCGAGCTGATACGTATTTTTAAAAAAGGTACACCGGAAGAAAAACAAAAGGCCCAGGAGATGCTGGTAAAACTGGATATATCAAATTCAAACCGGTACAGGCAGGAGTTAAGATAAAATGCCCATAAAAAAATAATAAAGAACGGATGAAGTTTACGGGTCTTATAATGATATTTTGTTTGTTCATTGCCTGCAGGGATAAATCAAAGACTCCGTCTGATGTTCTACCGAAAGACAAGATGGAAAAGGTGTTATGGGATATGATGCTTGCAGACAGGTTTGCTGCTCAGTTTATAACGAAAGACAGCGCAAAGAAAAATATAACCGAAGAAACCTTTAAAGTATATGCCGAGGTTTTTTCGATGAACAACATCAGCCGGGAAGAATTTGTAAAAAGCTATAAGTTTTATATGACCCGCCCCGACCTTAGCAAGGTTATTATGGATACCATTCTGCAAAGAGCGAATCGTCTTAAAGAGGAAAGTTACAAGCCGCGAATGGCTAATCCGCCTGATTCGCTTCCCAAGCCTAAGGACTCAGTTCGTAAGGATAGTCTGAAATAAGATAGTCTGAAATAATTGGAGGCCTTCACACCATGCGGTCTAACATACGAGTCTATCATTTCTTGCGCCTTTATACCCTAAACATCTTACAATATTTAACCACTTTCAATATCTCAACCTCATTCAATATTCCAATCGGTTTATTGGTGATAAACCTATTACCTCATTCTGACCTTTCCCAATAGTTTCGATGGTAATTGATAACTTCACCAGGTCATCGATCTTCATTTATTATGGAGTGATCTTCATTTAATACGGAGTTATGAATAAAGTTTTTTCCAATGCAAATACTGCAATAGAAGATATAAGAGACGGATCTGTCCTTATGCTTGGGGGGTTTGGATTATGCGGCATACCTGAAAATACAATTGCAGCCCTGGTTCAAAAGAAAGTAACCGGGCTCACCTGTATTTCAAACAATGCGGGTGTGGATGAATTTGGACTGGGCATGTTGCTGAAGACGCGCCAGGTAAAAAAGATGATCAGCTCTTATGTTGGGGAGAATGCTGAATTTGAAAGACAGCTTTTGAACAATGAATTGGAAGTGGAACTGGTTCCGCAGGGCACTCTGGCAACTCGTATACAGATGGCCGGTATGGGGATACCCGCATTTTTTACTCCTGCAGGATATGGCACCGAGGTAGCTGAAGGTAAAGAGGTAAGAAAGTTTGGAGACAAGATGTACCTGATGGAACTTGCCTTGCATGCCGATTTTAGCATCGTGAAAGCCTGGAAAGGGGACCGCTTCGGCAACCTGGTTTTCAGAAAAACGACCCGCAATTTTTCAACTTCGATGGCTCGTGCCGGTAATATTACCATTGCAGAAGTTGAGCACCTGGTGGAACCGGGCGAACTCGATCCTGATCATATTCATGTGCCGGGCATTTATGTACATCGCATTTTTGCAGGTTCAGGTTATGAGAAAAGAATAGAGAAAAAGACCGTTAAGATTGCCCATGGTTAAAGATTAAAACATTTAATCTGATATTTTGAAATCGTTGTTTAGAACCACATACAGCCCTTTAGAGGATCTATAATTTATACCAGCCTATGTCACTCGATAAATACTCGATCGCTAAAAGAATCGCCCTTGAATTGCAGGACGGCATGTATGTGAACCTGGGTATTGGTATTCCAACTCTTGTTGCCAATTATATACCTGCCGGAATTTTTATCACCATTCAATCCGAGAATGGAATGTTGGGGATGGGCCCCTATCCAACAGAAGAAGAGATAGATGCTGACCTGATCAATGCCGGGAAAGAAACGGTTACAGTATTACCTGGCGGTTCTTTTTTTGACAGTGCCGAGAGCTTTGGTATGATCCGCGCAGGCAAGGTTGACCTTACTGTGCTGGGGGCAATGGAAGTTTCTGAAAACGGTGATATTGCAAACTGGAAGATTCCCGGCAAAATGGTGAAGGGGATGGGTGGCGCAATGGACCTGGTAGCCAGTGCTAAAAACATCATTGTGGCCATGATGCATACAAATCCAAAAGGCGAATCAAAGTTGTTGCCGGCCTGTAGCTTACCGCTAACTGGTGTTCATTGTGTGAAACGTATTGTCTCTGACCTGGCAGTGCTTGATGTTTTACCTGGAGGTGGATTCCGGTTGATTGAAAGAGCGCCGGGTGTTTCGGTTGAAGAAATCAAATCAAAAACTGCCGGCCGGTTGGTTATAAATGGTGATATACCTGAAATGAAGTTTTAGTTGTTCAGTCATCTGAAATGAAGTTTAAGACCTGTTCAGCCATACATATATATACACCGGGGGTATCCGCAAGCACCCGCTAATTTTCGCCTTTACCTGCTAATTTTCGTGTGTACCCGCTAATATATTGAGCTAGTCTATGAGATTGTTTTTGACTGCATAAAACACGAGACCTGCGGTATTTTTTGCTCCGAATCTTTCCATTAACCTGTCTTTGATGGCTTCTACTGTCCTGGGGCTGACATCGAGCTTCTGCGCAATTTCATGCGCCGTAAACTCCATGCAGATATATTTTATTACATCTCTTTCCCTTTCACTCAGTGTTACTTCGCTGGTGAGTGTAGGTACCACTTTCTGTCTCGAGTGCGAGTTCTTAAGCAGGATCCTGTTTACAAAGTTATTGAGATAATAACCCTTGGTCATTACTTCCATGATGGCCGTTCTTATTTCCGAAGGATCCGCACTTTTAAGCAGGTAACCATTGGCACCTATTTCCATCATGTGGCTAACGAATCTTTCGTCTTCGTACATGGTGAGGGCAATGATGTGAATTTTGGGAAATTGTTTGGCTACCACCTTGGTAGTTTCGATGCCATCTTTTTGAGGCATCCGGAGGTCCATCAGGATCACTTCGGGAAGTTCTTCGGCGGCGGGCAGGTTATTCAGCAATTCCTGGCCATTTTCGGCTTCGAGAACAAATTTGATATTGGTGTATGGGCGTAATGAAAGAATTACTCCTTTGCGGAATATTTTGTGATCATCAGCTATAGCGACTTTTATGGGGCCCATAAGATATTAACGATATTGGCTGATTAAAAGTACATCAAAAAAACTCCCCTTGTCTGGCCGCATGATAATCTTCATGTTACCTAAGTGGAAACACGTAATCACGTACGTGACAGTTCCTCTTCTGTTTTTGGTATTTCAATAGTCACTTTATAATAGGTCTGGGACATATCCTTTTCAAAAAAGATCTGGCCATGTACCAGTTTAAGGCGGCTTTGGATATTCTTCAAACCAAGGCCCACATTGCTTTTGTTGAGCTTTTCAAAATCTGCCTGGGTAATTCCGCGGCCGTCGTGGTGCATCCTTATATAGAGGTTGTTGCCGTTGAGGTTTTGGGTCAGGTGAATAAAGCTGGAGTTGCTGTGTTTGAGAATATTGTTGATCAGCTCCTGGATAACCCGGAATATGATTAGTTCCTGGTCGGCGTGCAGGCGTTCCCGGTAGTCGTGAAAACGGCAGCTGGCATTCATGCTGCCAGAACCGCTGATTTTCTGGAACAAGTCGTTTACTGCTGATTCGAGTCCGAAATTCTTCAATGTCGGTGGCATCAGGCTATGCGAGATGTTCCTGATCAATTGTATAGTATCGTCTATGATCTGTTTGGCATTATAAATACTTTGAAGCTGGGATTGCTTATCCAGGTTAACGAGGTTTTCGTTCAGGTATAACCTGGCAGTAGCCAGCAATGGTCCGGCATCATCGTGGAGATCTGCTGCTATCCTTTGTCTTTCTTCTTCCTGGAGCCTTATGGAGGCATTCAACAGCATTTTTTGCTGTTCCTGCTCCATTAACTGGAGTTTACTCTGGTACCTGATTACCTTTCTCTGGTGAAAAATGATAAACACAATCAGCCCAATCGTAAGCGCCAGCATACCGACAGTACCAAAAAAGAGTACAGTAGAAATATTGTTGTCGGTAGGAATTTCGAGAAAAATCATTTGATCGTGGCCGTAGTTAGGGTTTATATGAGGGTGTAGTTCTGAATATTAGCTCATTTTTACGATTATCGCCACTATTTGTAGGCGTTTCGTCCTTAATAACGAACGCAATGGCAAAAATGATATTTTTTAGGATGTTAGAAACTAGATTTATGTCCCAATAACTTTGAATAATTTGAAATGGAGTGATTGAAGACTGTAGAAATAGGAAAAAGCTTAAAGAGGTATAAACCATAATGCTGAAAACAATCCAAAAGCGATTTGATTTATAAATAGGGGCCGAAACAACCATTGTGAGTTGCTCGTAAAAGTAAAAAATACAAAATATTAATAAAAGAATAGCTTCTATCGACGCGGGCATAGAGTCAAAGGAGAGCTGTTTTAGCGAATTGAAATAAGTTAGAATACAAAACAAAATAAAGCCTGTTGCGCAGATTGTTATGATTCTTCTCCGAAGCCTTGATGTGTTTAGTCGCCGAAGTATCCATGCTAAAATAGAAAATTCCACCACTGTAAACAGACTTATCAAGAAATGATACAGTTTAAGTAAAGAAGGTCTTTCAGATACTACAAAATAGAGAATATTATCATTTGCAGACGAATACACTATATAAAAAAATAATACCCTTAGAACAATATCTTGTTTTCTTTTACAAAAAAAAAGATACGATACTAAGGGTATTGTTACTGAGGCTAAAGTAATATATTCTAATGTAGCAGCTATTATTGTCTGATTTAGAATCAAATATATAAAACTGCTATAACTTTATTCAGATATTTAAATTTGTTAGTTGACAATTAATCCACTGTCCAAATAAAACTGTCAGCATCTTCAGCAATACCTTCTCTTACAGGACCACCTGGTACTCTGATTCGATCTGCAACTATACCTTTCTTTTGAACAAAAGATCCGTCAGCAGCAACCAATGATATCTCTGTAATTGTTTTGCCTGATCCATCTAAACCTACATATACTAAAGTCTTTTCACCTTTCTCATTATAGGCGTTGTAGAATTTTAGGCCGTGGCATCCTGGTTGGGCAAGAATTTGATCGATAATGTCTCTACCAACTTCATAAGCGAAAACGTCATTAGGATTAGATATTTGGTAACTTGAGACCATTTCATTACCTAATTCAAGTCCGATTTCTTCGCCAATCGACGCGATGGCGGGTTTTTCGAGTGTAAGATTTTTCATCATAATGTAAGTTTTTTGAGGTTTATTTTAACTGCGTGAAAGAACTGCAAAAAAAAAATCTGGCCAACAGGTGCTCCCTTAGTTAAAAACAAGTAATTTGCCTGAAATCCAATACAGTAAAGGGTTAGAGTAGAATAAACAGGTAAAAATTCGATAAAAATATACGTAACTTTACATTTTGGAGACCGTATTTTTACTATCATATTTCTGTAAATATCCCGCGTAAACCTACATGCTTACTTATATTTGGGATGATCTGTATCAATTAATTATAAAAAATCACCTGGATACAGTTTATTTTAACAATATTTTTTAGCGTTTTACTTTTTTATTGTTAGAATGTATATCTTGTCATAAGTGCTTAGTTGTCAATGAGAAACTGGAATTCATCATCAACCTTTAGATTGTACAACTTAAAACCATAATCCATTAAAAATTGCCAAACCTAACATGAGTTCTGAATTAGTAATCAAGGTGTCCATCGCTGATGATCACAAAATCTTCCGTGATGGTATCAAGATGGCATTAAAAGGTAAAGACTATCTTAAGATACTCTGGGAGGCTGAAGATGGACGTGACTTGATGCATAAGATGCTTCTTAAGAAGCCTGATGTATTATTGATGGATATTAGAATGCCAGAAGTAGATGGAGTTAATGCGATAGGAATGTTGCGGAAGGAATATGATGATGTGAAAATCATTGTGTTGACTATGTATGACGATCAGGAGATGATAACGAAAATGATGGAGATGGGTGCAAATGCATATTTAACTAAGACTTCAGATCCCGAAGAAATCTATCAAGCGATACTAACTTGTATGAACGATGATTTTTATTTCAATGAGTTGGTGAATAAAGCCGTGCTTTCGAAATTGCAAACTAAAAGGCAGGTTCGCCAGTTTTATCCCAATCCTGTAAAATTTTCTGACAAAGAAATCAGAATACTAAAACTTCTTGCAGAAGATAAGACTACAGAAGAAATATCTAAAGAAGTATTTTTGAGTCCTAGAACTGTAGAAACGATTAGGCAAAACATGAAATCTAAAGTTGGCGCCAAAACGATCGCTGGTCTTATAATGTATGGGATGAGGAATAAACTTATAGACTAAACTTAGAAGGTTGCTACCCCATGCTTCATAGCATACATTACTAGCCCAACGCGGCTTTTTACATCTAACTTTGTGAAAAGATTGTCTCTTAAATTATCTACAGCGCGGGGGTTCAACTTCATTATTTGGGCGATCTCTTTATATGTCATTTCCGAGGCACAAGATTTCAAAAAGTTGATCTCAACCTCACTTAAAACTGCTTTTTGCATTGCAGATGACTCCTTTCCCTTCCTAAATAAATTAACCAATTTTCCTGTTGCGTTGTGCGAATAATAATAACCTTCTTCTGCCACAGACTTGATTGCAAATTTCAGTTCCGATGGGTGAACATCTTTTTTGAGGAACCCCTTCACTCCGACCTGAAGAAGTCGAATTAGAGCTAAATCGGAGTCATACATAGTGAGCATTAACACTTCAATTTCCGGATAGTTTTCTTTTAGCCATTTAGCTGTATCGTAGCCGTTTTTATCAGGCATATTCAAGTCTAAGATAGCGACTTTCGGGATTTGGCCATTTTTTATGGCCTCGATTAACTCATTGCCATTACTCGCTTGTATGATGACTCTACAATCACCAAAATCATTAATTAATCCTGCCAATGCGTTTCTCAAAAGAACATGATCATCGGCTAAAGCAACTGTTATTATAGCGGAATTATTTATCATTGACAATCGGTTTTATGGGGATGTTAATGCAAATCGTAGTTCCTATTTTTTCTTTACTTTCAATCGTTACTTTTCCGGAAATTAATTCCGCACGTTTTCTTATATTTTTTATACCAGCCCGGCTTTTCTTATGTGACGTTACCTTAGTGACATCAAATCCAATTCCATCATCTATAATAGAGAAAACAAATTCGTCGACATTATAAGATAGCGAAATTAGCACCTTCTTTGCGGCTGCGTGCTTTAATATATTATTCAGCGATTCCTGGAAGATTCTAAAGAGCAGTATTTCAATTTTCGAATCAATAAAGTATGGTTCACCGCTGATGCGATATTCTACTTTATGAGATAGCAGTTTTTTTAGTCGCAAAATTTCATGTTCAATTGATGGCAAAAATCCTTGATTCATTATCACCTCTGCATTGAAGCTTTTGGACAAGTCACTCAAATCATTAATAGCTTTTGTCAAAAGTTCTTTAGTATTTGAAAGAAGGTTTTCAAGTTTCTTTGTGTCTGAACCTTCAATAGAATTGAGGTTCAGTTTCGCTAAAGTCAATGACAGACCTATATTATCGTGAATCTCCTGTGAAATGTTAAGCAAGGTATTTTCCTGAATTTCAAGTTGAGCTGTCAACAAATTCTTTTCATACTCAAGCTTTAATTGGTCGATATTGTTGAAGAATAGAATTTGTCGTTTTTGATATTGGAAGTAAATAGATATTATGAACGTTGTCAGTATTACCATTAACAATATCGAAAAAATCACAACGGTGATAATGTTTCTTGTTTGGTCTTGCATAATAACGCTTTTATAAAGAAAAGATTCAAACAACCTGAAACTAACAGACTTATCGATTGTATGGTTTCGAAAAAATATAGTTCTGCTGCACTAATAAATTGCAAGATTAAAAAGCTTGGAACTGAACAAACCAGATAAAATAATGTTCCTGTTGCAATCCAAAAATCTTTTTCTTTAGTAAGAGTTCGCGTTGGCGGTTGAGAAAAAAGTTCATAAAAATATACAAGACAAATAGAAATAAGGTAAAATATTTCCAATACTGACAAAGTATAAAAGTCTTTGGTAAGTTCGGCGGTACGTGTCCAATAAATTATGCAAATAATAGGGAAAAGGATGACAAAGCATTTAATAACGGTTCTTGCTTTTGGCGATCTAACCATATTGAAAAATAAGATGTTGAAGATTAAAAACTCAACTATCATAAAAATGTTGCCTGACAGAGCGTCAATGGAATGATCACCATTAACATGGCCCCAATACGCAAGGCTCATTGATAGAAATCCCTGGAATAGGAGAGCCAATAAATATAGAACGATAAGCAGGGTAGTTCGTGAATTGTCTCCTTTTCTCCATTTGACAATACCAACTAATAGGGCAATTAATGCCAGTGTTAGCATGATAACGGCAAATAACCAATATATTCTTAGAAGATTTTCTATGCCTGGCGGATACATAATTATTTCGATATTGATTAAATCAAATCTATCACTTACCTAATATACAATCATCGTGGAATTACCGCAACTGTTGAAGAAAAAAACGGTAGGCTTTTGTTGAGAACCAACGCATTGATGAAAAAGAATTCGTAATTATACGTATTTACCCGCCTTTGTTCGGTATTATTGCAGAAACTGAACCGATGGTAATTACGAAGCATTTTTTATCGGAAAAACTAGGACTTGATTTTGAAATTGCACAGTTTTTTGCCGATCGTAAAGTGCCTGCAAACAACTTATATTGGAAGGGCAGATTTTTATATCTTTCATTTGGTACCGGGTTCTTGTTCATCCCCATAATAATGGACGCCCTTTATAAATCGGGCGTTGATAAAAAACTGGTCATCGACCCGGAAAGAATTTCCAGGATGGAGCAATCCTTTGATATCGTAATGCAATATGAAAGAAAAAGGATCCCCTTTGACGATTATATAAAGGGAATGTCCGAAGTTTTCCTGCCACATGTTGTTAACCAGGAGCTGTTTGATGACCTCCTCAGTTATTTTAAATCTGAGCCAACTCATACATATTCATTAGGCACTTCAGTAGCAGCGCTGGACCGGGCTGATGCCTTCCTGTTTACCTGCACTGATTTGCCCATCGATCATGAACTGATGAATACTATACTTCGCAGATGGTACTATCTGGCGGTTGCACATCTTATGCTTGATGATTTTGTTGATCTTGATGAGGATCGGGAGAAAGGAGAGGAGAATGCACTGATTGACCTTGGAGATAATAAAATCGCATTAGAAAAATGCCAGGCTATGATCGAACAAAATATTGAAGGCTTGAAAGAAACAAATGAAAAGGTGGCTGTATTTTTTCAAAAGATCTATGATAAGGCAATAAATGATGAGCCGGTCCAGGCGCTGAAGTCGAGATAAGCATCTAAATATTATCGTTAGCCTTTTCCATCAAAACACCAGTTAATAAACTGCGGAGCTACATTTGAATATTGGTCCATACTTTTACCATTGATTTTAGGTGGATGATTTTAGGTGGACGGATAGTAAACCATTTCCAGTTCAAGTCTGCATTAAATAAAATAAAAAATTCACTAAGATTAAGCTTCCTGGATTTTTCAGTAAGCTTCATCCGGGTGCCCTCTCATGAAGAGCGCCGGATAAAGCTGATGATTTTTTTATTATGATTCTGCTTTATAGGTAAAATGACAAACCAGGTCGGAAAAACCGGAGAACTGAGCATCCTGGAAAGTGAATGCATTACCGCCGGGAAATACAAACTGTTGTGGAAAGGTAAAAGGGATTTCCGAAAATGTTTTGGCTGCTAAATTCTGAACATAACTATCCGTTGAATCCCAGTCATTTTCAAAAGGCAGGTTTACGTCGGTAGATATATCAGTGCTTGTACTGAGAGCTGAATTTTTCACGAATACAATATTACCATGGTCATCAACCTGTACATTAAATACATCAGTAAAGCTTTTATTGACCGGGGAGCCGGAGTATACTTTCGCCTTGCCGGTAGTTGGATCGGTTAAAGTAGTACTGATTTGGATATGGAACGATTGCTGCAGGGTGAGCCTGTTCACGGGGGCCGTGCTGCCATCACCAAGATAAACCTGCAAATCAAAAAAACAAGTTACATTCATTGTTGCGGCAGGGATAACCTGTACCACCGGTAAAGTAAAGATCTTATCATAAAAATAAAGAAATAACTGGTCAGGTTCTCCATCGGCCATCGAATTGGGGTTATATGCCGAAAAAACATTTGAAGGAGGCGTGCCCAGGGTAAAAACCAGGTCACCATAGGTTTCAGGGGTCTGATCAATATAAGGTGCCCAGCAATTTTGTTGTACATAACCGTTCAACTGGCTGATAAGATAATTTGCAAAAGCATCGCGTTTAACGGAGATAGCGCCATCATATTTGTTTACATCAGCATTTGTATCCATGTCAGGGTTATGACTGCTGCCGTTGTCTTCAAGCCAGTTCCAGTTTAGCTGGGCCGATGGGTTTAGTTTATCGCTGTTATTTGCAAAAAGATAACTCAGGGTGGCCAGGTCCTGCTGGTCCTCTGTCGGGTTTGAAATAAGATTGCCCTTGCTGTCAACAAATGCATTTATATACCAGTCCATTTTAGTCGGAGCAAGAGAAGCAGTATTTGATGTTGTTAAAGCATAATTTAATGCACCGCTTTGAGCAGTGTAGGTACTGAAATAAGCATTTGCAAATTGCTGCATCAATGGTTTAAAAACTGAACAGCTACTGCTTAGCCCTGCCACCGTGGTGGTTGGAGCTACCACAGCGCTATCAAGGTCGAAAAGTAATTGTTGCACATTTACATCTGTACCACCAAGTGTATCTACGGCTGCCTGTACTCTCGGTGGAAGATTGCTGTTATCCAGCACATTTTTCAGGTTGATATCTGCACTGATATTGAATTCCCTGGCAGTTGTTTGTTTTATACTGATCCAGGATTGATTGTCTGGGTTCCAGAAAGCTACCTGCAATGTCCGGCATAAAAGATCATACTGTACAGTGTCAGTGCCGGGGCTCAGGGTAATATAATTGATGTTTAAAGCATTAGCCGGGTTACCGATAATGAAACTGAAGGCAAAATAAAATACGGTGGTTGATAGTGTTTTTTGCTGGGCGGATGTTAAGGTTGCACTCAGCGGATCGATGTTGTTTGTAAGTTTTAACAAGCTTGCCTTGTCAATAGCCTGCGGGTTGCCCGAACTGTCTTTTATAAAATAATAAGTTACCAGCGAAAATGTTGTTGCATCTTCATACCAGGTTTCTATCGCATTGTTTAATGCTTTCTGCGTAACAGCCACTACAGTATCGTAACTATACTTTGTTTGTATCAGGTTAGAATTTTGAATACTCATAAAATTTGTTTTATTTTTTTATTGAAAATATTTTGTGTTTTATATCTGTGTTTACAGCCTTTTTATTTAGGGAAGATTAAGCAGTGCCGCATCAACGGCACTGCTTAATTTTATTATCGCTGCAGAATTATCCCATGCGCCAACATTTGACAATGGCGTAAACAGGCTATTTTGTTTAAGATTATTCCCAGGTACTTGCAAGCGACATTGAACCATACCCCAGGTTCATAACTACCTGCACACCCATAGCTATCTCTTTGAAAGGACTTGGCGCGAAGGATGGGAACGGGGCAATCACTCCACCGAAGTTAAACATGCAATTGCCGGTACACTGCAGCACATTGGATTTATAACTGCCATAAGGGTCAGCCCAGTTATGATTCTTTGCTTCCACAAAGGCAACTATCACAGGTGCATACCAAATCAGATTGAGCGCCGCATCCACGAATGGCGAAATGTCGGTCCAGGTTTTCCCGGTAGATGACCCATCATCCTTGGTGAAAGGTTTGCGCCATCCCGGTTTAGCTTCCACATCTTCTCCCATAGCAGGAACCTCAGCTGGTGGTCCGGGCGGAACATCTATTGGATCATCATCTTCACCCGCACCAAGGCCCCCGGCAAGCGCTTTTTTCGGAGCTGCGGTGACGGCCGCTGCGGCCGCCGGGTTCATTGATCTGTACTCAGATACACAATAGATATCTATCCCGGCTTTCAAAAACGCGGTAGCGGCCATTCCGACGTTGAAATAATTATACCAAAACTTTCCCGGGTTTCCGGCTGAAGTAATGGCTGCAATAATATCCGGTCCGATATAAGGTAAATAAAAGGCTGTATAGGCACTCGCCAACCAATAGTTATCTGATTTCAACGTTTTCGCCACGCCAAAAATACTTACACCTATAGATCCCGCCAATGCACAGGCATTCCCGATTAATGTCCAGTGCGCTTTTACACCACCGACAAATTTTTCCCAGTCGTCTGAAGCGGTTGATCCCAGTGATATTGCTGATGCAGACACGTTGGACGCTGATGCAGACACGGCGGGCAACTGTATATTGGCAGCGGCACTGATAAAATCGTTGAAGTTTGTAGCACTGATGAGCGCAGTTGTGGAGGAATTATCAGGGAAAGGTGCCTGCATGTTGTTGGCAATTTTATAAATAATGTTCACGGGAATTGCAGTAACAAGGCATGCCAGGTCAAGAATAGTCAGCTCATCGCCAATAAAGGTTTTATATAAGCTCGACAATACGGGAATATAAATAGGAGCCCCCAGTGTGGTTTCTATCAGGTCAGTTAACAGTTGCCCCGCTGCCGTAAGCAACGTATCGGTAACGTTGACCGAAGATTCAATAACAGTATCTGCCACTACTGCTACTATTTGTTTGATTGTTGTTTCAAGAGGCTGTGATGTAATATTGGAAATAATTTCTTTGATCTGATCAATCGCCTGGATAATAATATCCGCTTCCACCACAACGGCGGTAAAGAAATCTTCCAGCAGGTCGCCAATCTCCCCGACGGCTGAAGAGGAGGTGCCACTTGAAGCATTATTGCCGGACTGCGTATGTCCCCAGTTTGATGATGGTGAATTTTGTCCCTTCGACTGATCGACATTAGCATTCTGACTTGAATAACTGTCCGTAGGAAAGGTGCTATCGGGAAGACCGGCCCAGCTATTTATATTGGCAACTGCCTGCTCAGCCGCATAGTTTAACTGGTCCTGGATAGTACTGATATTATTAATACAGTTGTTGGCATAGGTCGTAAACATTTGTTTCAAAACCTGGTGGGTGCGTTTGATATCGCCCCAGGCAAACAGGCTACCTATCCAGCTGATTAATTTCTTGAAGGCAGATTCAATTGCATTCAAAGCAGTATGAACAGCGTTGGCAATATCATTCGCACATTTTATTACAAAATGATAAACTTCGCCGGCAATAGTCACCACGCAGTGAAGTCCCACCGCGTCCAGGGTAATAACAATAACGGACTCCAGTTCGTTGATTGCGCTTTTCAGCCATTTCCAGATGTGTCCCGCTGTGCTCTCGAACCAGCTACTGCTGCCCACGAGGTTCCCGTTGCTTAGCTGCAACGCGAGTGTTCCATCTGCATTTACAACAAGCCCCATTTCCTTCATGGCTTCATGTCCCTGGTAATGTTTGCCATTTTCACCGAAGGTGGTTCCCCAGATTTTATCTGTCGCTGTATTAAAGCGCAGGTGTTTCGCCTGGCGTGCGGGTTTAGCAAACTTTTTTGTTCTTTGTATCCTTCCGTGACGGGATATCGTCGCAGCCGACAACGCTCCAACTTGAACCGATTGTAATGCTGCAATTGCAGTGGCAGGATCGGGCCATGTTCCCTGGTCGGCAGTGAGGCCATCTGCATTCACATCAGATTTGTGCTGACCGAAAGCATAAATGCTCTGCGAGGTCTTTAGCTGGTCAGTGGCAGAACTGCTGCCTGCCAGGTTTGTTGGATTACCCTGTTCATCCGGAACCGTTCCGCCACAATGGTTATTGTCTCCATCAGGAACCTGCTTTGCAAGATTGGCGTTTATAACCGTAAGCGGGTTTAGTGCTTCGGTTGTCCATTGCTGATAGGTCGGTGATGCAGTGTCGGGATCCTGGACAGCAACATAATATGAGATACCACCTATGGAATCAACCGGCTGCATAATATTGATGATACCCAATACATCGGCCGTTGCCTTGTAAGGTGAATCAAATTCAAGCGTCGTATAAACATTGTTTACATAAACACTGGTCGGACTGGATGACCAGATATATGCCGTAATACCTGGCTGCGAAATATTGTTGTTGTCTGTAACAGTGATATGTGTTGTATATGATTCGGTTTCATGCATCTCCAGGTAAGTGTTAGGCACAGTTAATATGAATCTTTGCTGCCATGCACCAGTTACCGGGTCCTGGAACAACTGCACCAGGCTACCACCTGCGGGAGCGGGATAATCATTTGTCGACCTGCCAGTGTCGTCACCAAGGTGAGCGAAGAGCACACTGCAACTGCCATAAGCATTACCATTTTCGCTATCTAAAGAGCTATCCAGGCTATAGTTGTTATTTACATATGCCGATGAATTTTCAACATTCAGCAACAGCGGGATCGGAACGCTCCACGCAGTACCGTTTACGCCCGCTGCTGCGCCATCTGTTTCGTGCCCTGCAACACCTTCCATAATAAATAACTGTGATGTACCTGAACCATCCGTGCTCAGGCTTTGTCCCCAGATAACGATATTATCGTTCCAGTTTTTTACCTGCATGGTCTGGATGTTTTTGAAAAGGTCGTGCGAGTAAATGGGCTGTGGTGTTGGGTTTGTGGTTTCTGTATCAATCTGGTCAGCATTTGCTAAGAAATAAAGCGTGCCATTGGATGCAAAGAAGAGATCGGTATAGGGTGCTGCTGCAGCCGGGGACGACAACCCCATGGCCATATATTCGCTGTTGTAACCCGCTGGTAAATTGAAGATGGTTGACTCAGCATGTTCTTCAGGATGCAGGTAGTTACAGGTTGGTGTATAAAACAATTGTCCCTGGCTATTTACTGTTCCCAGCACATAAACGCCACCCACATTAAATGCCGGCCCGTTCGGTCCATCCTTGGGACCGCAGCCAATAAATGAAGTAACCTTACCCGGTACCAGTGTTGCCTGTAAATTATGCGGCAACCAGGCATAACCATGCTGCTTTGTTGTATCGATGTAAAACCGGGAAAGTGTTTGTGAAGCGTTCACGAGGTCAACGATAATATATTGCATACCGTTTCCATCATTACTGTCAACGATCTGCACTTCATTTACCGGCATTGCCTGGTAGGTGCTGAGTGTATCACCGGGATAGTCAAATTTAAACTGGCTGGTTTCATCAAACAACGGGGCGTTGCTTGTCCAGTTATCAAACGTATTATCAAACCCGGTAACAAGATGCAGATAATCAATGCCACCTACAGTTACCACCAGTGCGATATCCACTGAATTGGTATAGGTAAGGTCCTGTGCAATATCAAAAGTTTTGGCAACTACAGGAGCGCCACCATAACAGGAAGCGGAAAGAGAGGAACTCAGGTCCACTCTTACCCAGCCATGCGTATCACCCGGGACCTCCCGGGTGCAAAACAAAATATTATCCAGGCCAATTGAGAATAAAAGAGATCGGCCTTCTACTGTTTGCAAGGCTTCAAATTGTTTGTCAGGAACTGTTACAAGGGAACCTTTCTGGTTGTACATCAGTTCTGTTTCATTAGTGATTTTCATTTTTAAGTTTTTTAAATGTGGCTTGAAGTTTTTCAAGCCACGGTGAATGATTTTGTTATTATGATTTTAAATTTGTTACCATGATTTTAAACAAGAGACATGCTTTTCTGAGTACCCATAGTTTTACTTTGGGAAAGGGAATTTGATTCGGCCTTATAGGTAAAATGGCA
>NZ_DATHKG010000173.1:0-12941 GCF_035489435.1 Flavitalea sp. | reverse complement strand
ACCAAATGCATTATTGGCAAGTTCAGTGAGTTCCATAGCCGTTAATGGCTTATCACTTGCAAATATGAGGGCTTCAATATGCGGTATAATGTTTCCGATTTCCATATATAATATGCAGGTGTTTGATTAACCCTGCAGTGCAGCGGCACCACTCACGATCTCGGTAAGTTCAGTTGTGATGGCAGCCTGACGGGCACGGTTATATGAAATCTTGAGACTTTTGATTAGTTCATTTGCATTTTCGGTGGCCTTATCCATTGCCGTCATTCTTGCCCCGTGATCTGATGCGTTTGCATCAAGCACAGCCTTATACAACTGGGTATTCAGGATTTTCGGCATCAGCTCTGCAATAAGTTGTTCCTTCTCCGGCTCAAAAATAAAATCTACTTTTTTAGCACCTTCTTTTGCCTGGATCTTTGGGATCGGCAAAAATCTTTCAACAGTGAACTTTTGAGTAGCAGCATTTTTGAACTCGCTGTAAACCAGTTCAACAACATCAAACTCCTTTTTCTCAAAGGCTTTCACCGCTGCCTGTGAACAGGCCTGTACGCTTTCGAAATTGAGCTTTAAAAATATATCCCTGTAAGTCGGGTCCACATTGAATTTGTTCTTGAGAAAATGCTCATAACCTTTTTTACCGATCGTCCAGATCACAACATTACCTTTTGCTGCCTGGGTCGTGTATCTTTCACGGATCGCCTGTTTGGCCATCTTGATGATATTAGCATTATATGCACCACACAAACCACGATCTGAAGTAATTACTATCAATAATACCTTTTCAACAGGTCTTTCCAATGCGAGACCGGAACCACCAGCACTGCCATCCGAATTGCTCACAATATTACTCAGTACTTCCTGGAGCTTACGGGCATATGGACGCATCTGAACAATATTGTCCTGAGCCTTTCTCAGTTTAGCAGCACTTACCATTTTCATCGCCTTGGTAATTTGTTGCGTATTCTGCACAGATTTTATCCGGTTCCGTACTTCTTTTAACTGGCCTGCCATAATTAAATAATGATGGTACTTTAAGTATTGTAAAGATCGAAGAATCAATTTAACTCATTGACTTTGAAGCTGATAAACATATTCGCTTCGAAGGATGTTTAAATCGGATGCAAAGGTAGCAGAAAGGCAGCAAACTTCCATTAATATAGACCCAAATTTGAAGGTGCTCCTGCTCCATTATCCGGTAAGATTACCGTTAGAAAAAGTATTTTCAAGTTCCCTGGCATAAAAGCACTTGCAATCAAAGGATTAGGATAAATTTAGCCCCCGGATCGCAAATCCGAACTTTCAATATGCCAAAAGCAAAGAAATCAACGAAGCCAACCGCAACCAAAGCATCACCGGTCAGCCGTAAGCCGGCCGTAATAAGAGAACCGCCTATCATCCTGGTAACAAATGACGATGGGGTCACCGCTCCGGGAATCAGGAACCTGGTGGAGGCAGTCAGGGATCTTGGAAAAATAGTAGTTGTTGCCCCGGACAAACCACAGTCAGGAATGGGCCATGCGATCACCATCGGCCAACCATTGCGCTTACAGAAAGTGGATGGGTTCGGGGATGTTGATGCCTGGTCTTGTTCAGGAACACCGGTCGACTGCGTAAAACTGGCGGTTGATAAAGTGCTTAAGGGAAAACCTGATATCTGCCTCAGTGGTATAAACCATGGTGCCAACCATTCAATTAATGTGATCTATTCCGGAACTATGTCAGCAGCCATGGAAGCTGCCATCGAAAGCATTCCTTCGATTGGTTTTTCTTTGCTTGATCATAGTATTGATGCAGATTTTACAGGAGCCAGGAAATATGCAAACCTGATCGTAAAAGACATGCTGAAAAGAAAGATGGACAAACACCTGTTACTGAATGTGAATGTACCCGCTATTGATGTTGCCCTTATCAAAGGTGCAAAACTTTGTCGCCAGGCTTATGCTAAATACCAGGAAAATTTCCTTGAAAGAGATGATCCGAATGGCAGAAAGTATTTCTGGCTCACAGGCGAATTTGTAAATTTTGACAAAGGAAAGGATACAGATGTATGGGCACTGAAAAATAATTATGTTAGTGTTGTGCCCGTGCAATTTGACCTCACTGATTACGTTTTAAAAACCAAATTTGAAAAAAACTGGAAACTCTGATGTTTAAAAGAAACAATCTTCGCTTCGGCTTGATACTCGGCTTCCTGGCGCCTGTGATCAGCGTTTTTGGTTATTATTTTTACAAGTTTTATCCTACATTTTCCTTTGGCGAATTTATCTCAGAGTTAAGAGCTAACAAGGCGCTTATAACGGCAATGACTATCCCATGCCTTTTGCTGAATATTGTCTTGTTTACTATCTATATTAATTCGCGGAAGGATCAGACAGCCAAAGGGGTGTTTGCGATTACGCTGGTTTATGCAATTATATCTTTAATTGTGAAGTTTACGTTGTGAGAACAATACCGGAAGGTTGCAGTCATGCATAGCGGCTCGCCAGGAAATTTATAACCGTTTAAGGCAAATATCAAGGCTATCCTCCCATTGCGGGATGTCCAGCGAATAGGTGTTCCTGATTTTTGAAGTGTCGAGCAATGAAAACGCCGGCCTTTTTGCTGGCGTCGGAAATTCCGGCGTTGTAATTGCCTTTACGTTGCAATCTGAACCGATTCTCAATTTGATAGCCTGGGCAAAGTCAAACCAACTGATTTTACCGCGATTGCTATAATGATATATGCCAGCCACCCAGGATCCACCATTAATGATATCGAGAATTGCAAGCGCCAGGTCCCTTGCGTAGGTCGGCGTTCCAACCTGGTCATAAACCACGCCAATCTCTTTGCGGTCTTTCATTAACCGCATCATCGTTTTCACGAAATTATTTCCAAACTCTGAGTAAACCCAGGCGGTCCTGATAATAATGGATTCCGGATTTTTTTCCATTGCCAGCTTTTCACCGGCAAGCTTCGAAGCGCCATAGTTGTTAACCGGATCAGTATGATGATCTTCTTTATAAGGCGTTTCTGACCGTCCGTCGAAAACATAATCAGTAGAAACATGAATAAATCGTGCACCAAGTTCCTTTGAAGCACCGGCCAAAATGCCAACAGCAGTGGCGTTGACTGCATTTGCACCATCATTATCCGACTCAGCTTTATCTACAGCGGTATATGCTGCCGCATTAATCACATAATCTGGTTTAAAGACACCAAAGGTAGCCGCCACTTCACTCTCATCATCTATAGAAAGCGTATCTCTTGCAGTAAAAAGAAACTCAAAGAATGGATACTCATTGCTGATCGACTGAAGTGACTTACCCAATTGACCATTGGCACCGGTAACAAGAATTCTTTTTGTACTCATGTTTCTGAATTATACGCTAAACTCAAAATTCACCTCGATGTCAGCAAACCTGCGGTTTTGTTTGTCCTTATCCGAAACAATCATTTTATCAGCCGGAATCTTCCAATCTATATTAAGATCTGCATCACTAAGCAGGATGCCTCCTTCACTTTGTTTACTGTAAAAGTTATCGCATTTGTATAGCACTTCCGCAGTCTCACTAAGCACAGAAAAACCATGCGCAAAACCCTTGGGTATATACAATTGTTTTTTGTTTTCTGCGGAAAGCTCTATGGAAAAAGACTGGCCATAGGTAGGTGAGTTCTTACGGATATCAACAGCTACATCGAGGATACTGCCCACCAATACCCTTACAAGTTTTGTCTGCGCAAAAGGATTAAGCTGATAATGCAATCCTCTCACAACTCCGTACTCAGATTTTGATTGATTGTCCTGCACAAAACAATCATTGATACCCTGCGCCGCAAAAATTCTCTCATTATATGATTCAAAAAAAAAGCCGCGACTATCTGCAAAAACCGCAGGCTCAAACAAAAGTAAACCGGGTATGGACACTTGCGTAAATGGCATGAAAAATATTTCTGTGTTTTTTTAATTCTTTATGATTCCTCCGTCATCAGGATCCTTCATGAAACAGGCAGGTAACATTTAGCCCAGGTGAACACTATCTCTTTACATATTGATCATCATAATAATGCTGATAATCTCCCGAGGTGACGTGTTTTATCCAGTCTTCATTTTGAAGATACCAGTCAACCGTTTTTTCGAGTCCCTCTTCAAACTGCAGCGAGGGTTCCCACCCGAGTTCCTTATTTAACTTTGATGCATCGATAGCATATCGCATATCATGACCAGCCCTGTCTTTCACATAGGTTATCAGTCCTGCAGAAGTACCAGGCTCCCTACCAAGCTTCTCGTCCATAATTTTACAAAGCAGGTGAACGAGATCAAGATTTTTCCACTCATTAAATCCACCTATATTGTATTTTTCCCCGTGACGCCCTTTATGAAAAATTGTATCTATTGCTCTTGCATGATCTTCCACAAACAACCAGTCACGAACATTATCACCCTTACCATAAACTGGCAATGGCTTACTGTTCCTGATGTTATTAATCATAAGCGGGATAAGTTTCTCCGGAAAATGGTGAGATCCATAGTTGTTTGAACAATTGGACAAAACAACCGGGAGATTAAACGTATGGTGATAAGCCATCACCAGGTGATCTGATGAAGCTTTGGAAGCTGAGTATGGTGAGCGGGGATCGTATGCTGTTTCTTCGGTAAAAAATCCTTCAGCACCAAGCGAGCCGTAAACCTCATCCGTTGAAACATGATAGAACAATTTATTCTTCATATCGTCTTTCCACGCCTGCCGGCAAACATTCAGCAGGTTAGCGGTACCCATTACATTTGTTTTTACAAATGAAAGAGGATCAATGATAGAACGGTCAACATGGCTTTCGGCTGCAAGATGAATAACTGCATCGAAATTGTACTGATCAAAAAGGCTGAAGATTTTCTTTTCATCTGTTATATCTGCCCTTTCAAATGTATAATTGGGAGCGTTTTCAACGTCTTTTAGATTTTCGAGATTACCTGCATAGGTAAGTGCATCCACATTTACCACCTGGTATTGCGGGTATTTGTTTACAAATAACCTCACAACATGAGATCCGATAAAACCGGCTCCTCCGGTAATCATGATTGTTCTTGAAGTTGACAAGGCGATGTATTTAAAGTTTGATAATTCCGTGTTGATGTTGCAGAATCCCGTACTGTTGCAGCATTGTTTTATTTCTGACGCACGAATTCCTTGGGTTGTTTGAAAAGCTCTTCCTGAGGAAGTGACTTGAAATATTCATAAGTTATTTTCAGACCTTCACTTCTTTTTACTTTAGGTTCCCAACCCAGTACTTCGCGTGCCTTTGTAATATCCGGTTGTCTTTGTTTAGGATCATCAACAGGCAAAGGTTTGTAAATAATTTTCTGGGTGATACCTGTAAGTTTGATGATCTCTTCAGCGAAGTCCTTTAATGAGATCTCATCAGGATTACCGATGTTGACCGGCTGGGCATAATCACTTAGCAACAAACGATAGATTCCTTCAACCAGGTCATCAACATAACAAAAAGATCTTGTCTGGCTTCCATCTCCAAATACTGTCAGGTCTTCCCCTCTCAATGCCTGGCCTATGAAGGCAGGAAGTGCACGTCCGTCATTAAGCCGCATTCTTGGACCATAGGTATTAAAGATCCGGATGATACGGGTTTCAAGGCCATGAAATGTATGATAAGCCATGGTGATTGCTTCCTGGAAACGTTTTGCTTCGTCATATACACCACGTGGACCTACCGGGTTAACATTACCCCAGTACTCTTCAGTTTGCGGATGTACCATTGGATCTCCGTAGATTTCAGATGTAGAAGCGATCAGCATTCTTGCCTTTTTAGACTTGGCAAGACCAAGACAGTTATGGGTACCAAGTGATCCCACTTTCAAAGTCTGAATAGGAATCTTCAGGTAATCTATAGGGCTCGCAGGAGATGCAAAATGCAGGATATAATCCAGTTTGCCAGGCACATGTATAAACTTCGAAACATCATGATGATAGAATTCAAATGCTTCGAGTTTGAACAAATGCTCGATGTTCTGCATATTGCCGGTGATAAGATTATCCATGCCGATAACATGATATCCTTCCTTTATAAAACGATCACAAAGATGGGAGCCAAGAAAGCCTGCCGCACCCGTGATAAGTATTCTCTTTTTTGACATTGACTGGTTATTTATTATTTATTACCTGATGCTGCAACACTTGGACGGCCTATACTTTCGTAATAGAACCCAAGCTTTTTAATTGCGCTTGTTTCAAACAGGTTACGCCCATCGAA
This sequence comes from Flavitalea sp., assembly GCF_035489435.1. Taxonomy (NCBI): domain Bacteria; kingdom Pseudomonadati; phylum Bacteroidota; class Chitinophagia; order Chitinophagales; family Chitinophagaceae; genus Flavitalea; species Flavitalea sp. Next base: position 6,698 of record NZ_DATHKG010000173.1, on the reverse strand, counting down.
AATTACTTTTTCTTTCAGTGCACTAACCATTTTCAGAAAATTCGGTGTTCTAAATTCGTTCCATTCTGTACAGATAACCAGTGCATCTGCATCCTGCAGGCAATCGTACTGGTTTTCGCTATAAAGGATCTTATCTCCAATCACACTTTTTACATTGTTCATCGCTTCAGGATCATAAGCTTCAATCTGCGCACCGCATTTCAGCAACTCGTCAATGATGTATAATGCCGGTGCTTCGCGGATATCATCGGTGTTCGGCTTGAAAGCCAGGCCCCAGATTGCGATCTTTTTATCACGAAGGTTATTATCGAAATACTTTTTAATGCCTGGTAATAAATGAAGTTTTTGTCTTTCGTTTACATCCATAACTGCGTTGAGGATCTTGAAATCATAACCTGTTTCCTGTGATGATTTAACAAGCGCCTGCACATCTTTAGGGAAACAACTTCCACCATAACCGATACCCGGGAACAGGAAACGTTTGCCAATTCTTTCATCGCTTCCAATTCCTAAACGGATCATATCAACATCGGCACCAAGTCTTTCACACAGCTGCGCGATTTCATTCATAAATGAAATCTTTGTAGCCAGGAATGAGTTAGCTGCATATTTGGTAAGCTCCGCAGATCGCTCGTCCATAAATATGATCGGATTTCCCTGGCGTACAAAAGGTGCATACAATTCACCCAATACTCTCCGGGCTCTTGCAGATTCCGTACCAATTACAACGCGGTCAGGCTTCATGAAATCTTCTACTGCAACCCCTTCACGAAGGAATTCGGGATTGGAGGCGACGTCAAACTCGCCATTATAATTTTTAGCGATCGCTTTTCTTACTTTCTCTGAGGTACCTACAGGTACGGTACTCTTATCAATAATTACTTTGTAGTCGGAAAGGATCTTACCAAGATCATCCGCTACACCAAGTATATATTTCAGGTCTGCAGATCCATCTTCGCCCGGTGGCGTTGGAAGGGCAAGGAATATAATTTCAGCGTCCTTTATACCTACTTCAAGATTGGTAGTAAACCGAAGTCTTTCTTCGCGCACGTTACGGATGAACAGTTTTTCCAGGCCGGGTTCATAGATAGTAATCTGACCGCCTGATAATTTGTCGACTTTCGACTTGTCAATATCAACGCAGGTTACATCGTTTCCCGTTTCAGCGAAACAGGTACCGGTTACTAATCCAACATATCCGGTTCCGATAACAGCAATTTTCATATTTGAGGATGTTTTTAGGTTTGCTTATCAGCTAGCTGATATATGATAAAACATTTGAGGTGATAAATTCAAGTTGTTCCTGGTCTAGTTCTGTATGCATAGGAAGAGAAATTACCCTTTCAGTTAGCCAGTCCGTTGTTTTTAAAACATAATCTCCACCACCAAAGGCAGCGAACATTTGTTGACGGTGAGCAGGTACCGGGTAATAGATCATCGAAGGGATCTTTTTTTCAGCGAGATATTGATTCAGGCCATCGCGGTCGACGCCCTCCAGTGTTAAAGTATACTGGTGAAACACATGCCTGCTGTTAAGCGAGCGGAATGGAGTGGATATTTTTTTATTGGATTGAAAAGCTCTATCGTAAAAATCAGCGGCGCTCCTTCTCGCTGAAATATAAGTATCAAGCAATGGCAATTTTACATTTAGAACAGCTGCCTGCATTGAATCCAGCCTGCTGTTACAACCAACCATATCATGATAGTATCTTTTGCTCTGGCCATGATTTGCTATCATCCTGAGCTTGCTGGCAAGGGCCTCATCATCTGTACACATTGCTCCCCCATCCCCATAACAACCAAGATTCTTGGAAGGAAAAAACGAGGTGGTGCCAATGGTACCGATCGTGCCGGTTTTTTTAGTAGTACCGTCTTTAAAAGTGTAATCTGAACCAATCGCCTGGGCATTATCTTCGATCACAAAAAGATTGTGCTTTTTTGCAATCTCCATCACAGCTTCCATGTCGGCCGACTGCCCATAAAGATGAACCGGGACTATTGCTTTAGTTTTTGGGGTTATTGCAGCTTCAATGGCTGCAGGATCTATGCAGAAGGTTTTTGCATCCACTTCCACAAATACCGGCTTCAGCCGGAGGAGTGCAATTACTTCAGTAGTAGCCACATATGTAAAAGAAGGGGTAATCACTTCGTCACCGGGTTGCAGATCCAGGGCCATCATAGCAATCTGGAGCGCATCGGTACCATTGGCACAGGGAACCACATGTTTTGCCCCTAAATAATTGGCAAGTCCGTTGGAAAAATCTGAAACCGCCTTCCCGTTTATGAAAGAAGCATTGTCCAATACCTCCTGAATGCCGGCATCAACAGCATCTTTTATTTTTGCATATTGCAACTGTAAATCAACCATTTGAATGGGCCGCATAATCAAATTTTCCTTTTTTAACGGCCACAAACCTACTGTAAAAAACTGGTTTATGCAACGCGATAAGTAGTTATGAGTGATGAGTTATGAGTTATGAGTGTTTTTGGTAGCCTATTTCGGCAGCCCATAAATCATGTCTTATAACTCATATTTCAATTAATTTGCCGCATGTCTTTGTTTTTTTATAACGCGTTTATTGCGCTGTATGGTTTTGCCGCCGGGATCATTTCACCATGGAACCCCAAAGCAAAGCTATGGTTAAGGGGTCGTAAACGCCTTTTTGACCGACTCGAAACGCAGATTCGCGAAAAGGCCGGTACTGATAAGTCGGAATCCCGCCTGGTCTGGATACACTGCGCCTCACTTGGAGAATTTGAGCAGGGAAGACCGGTTCTCGAAGGTTTGAAAAATGATTACCCTTCGCTTAGAATACTGATCACTTTTTTTTCACCCTCTGGCTATGAAATAAGAAAAAACTATCCCGGGGCTGATTTTATCAGTTATCTGCCTGTCGATTCGATGAATAATGCAAAACGGTTTTTCGACCTTGTGAAGCCGGACCTGGTATTGTGGGTTAAATATGAATACTGGTATTATTTTCTAAACGAAATCAAAAAGCGGAATATTCCTTTGCTGCTGGTGAGCGGTCTTTTCAGAAAAGACCAGGCATTTTTTAAATGGTATGGAGGTCTGCATCGGAAAATGCTTTCCTTTTTTAAGCACCTGTTTGTGCAGGGTCAGTCTTCAGCAGATTTATTAAAAACTTTGGATAACATTCCTCCGGTTACCATAAACGGAGATACCCGGTTTGACCGGGTTACCGCTATTGCCAACACTTTTACTCCCATTGAAGAGATAGCTGCATTCTGCAAGGACTTCCCTGTTATTGTTGCCGGAAGTACCTGGCAGGAAGATGAAGAAGAACTGGATCATTATGCAAACACCCATCCCGGGTTAAGATTTATTATTGCTCCACATGAAATCGATGAATCACATCTCCGGAGCACAGAAACCTTATTTAAACATACTGTGCGATTTTCGAAGTGGAAAAAAACATTTGCAAATCCGACAATTAATTCATCCTCTACTCCACCGAATGTGTTGATCATTGATAATATCGGGATGCTTTCAAGACTTTATTTTTATGCGACTATAACTTATGTGGGTGGTGGGTTCGGCAACGACGGGATTCATAATATCCTTGAAGCTGCGGTTTATGGTAAACCGGTTTTTTTTGGACCTGTGTTTGACAAATTCAGCGAAGCCATTGACCTGCTTGAATGCGGTGGTGCCTATACCGTGGAAAATGCACTGGAGCTTGAGAAAACGATGAATGAATTATTGCAAAACCAGGATGAATACAGGGACGCCTGCACAGCAGCATTGAATTATACTCAGCAAAACAGGGGAGCAACAAAGATGATTCTTGATTATATTAAAGATAACCGTCTGCTATAAATTAACGGGAGAAATTAATCGGATCAGGAAAATCTTCTCTTAACGAGCTGATAGAAATGCCGGGTTGCTTCTTTCATATCATCCCATCCAAGTTTTACTTTCAATTCCCTTTCAATCCAGTACTCCGCTTCTGCCATGATCCTGAAACCATTAATAGTTTTAAGGCTTCTTTCATACATCACTTCATCACCCCTGAAAAGTTCGTTGATAAATACAAACCGGTCATTAATGCCAATTGCCTTTTTAAGATCTTTTATCGGCGTATCTGTAAGTCTGTGACCCACCTCCAATACCTGTTCTTTTAACTTATCGTTAAGAGAATAGTCGGGTGAAGCCATCAGTTCATTGAGCTCTTTCGGTGTATGTTGGTGTGAAAGTGTAGGAATTTCGACCAGTGGATCGAATTGGTAGCCATTCGATTCGTGTTTCTCATTGTAATGATGGGAGCCGTTTTTCTTAACCGGTTCTGTCTTCACAATTTCAACCGGTGCCTTTACTTCTGAAGCAACTGCAACGGATTCCTCACGGACGTATGACCGACCTGCCGGCATTTGGACGGATATCTTGGAAGCAGCCACAGGCCTGCCTGGTACGGCAATGAGCAATCTCAATTCCGACTCGATCATTTGTGTGGTGACCAATAGTTTTGAATGATCGGCGTTTTGTTCAGATTGTTCTTTTAACTTGCCGATCAATTGAGATAAACGATCCATGGTTTATGATAAAGTGTATTTAGTAATTTAAAGTTAACAATTTTCATACCTATTTCAGTCATAAATGTTCATTGAACATAATATAACAGGTGAGCGGAGAGGCTTTATTGAAGTGATTTGCGGATCTATGTTTTCCGGTAAAACGGAGGAACTGATCCGTCGGCTGAAAAGAGCCAAAATTGCAAATCTGAAAGTTGAAATCTTCAAACCAACGATCGATACCCGTTATAATGAAACAAATATTGTTTCACATGATGAATCAATGATTCCATCTACTCCCATAGATAATTCCCAGACAATACTCCTGTTTGCCAGCGGTGTTGACGTAGTGGGCATTGATGAGGCGCAGTTTTTCGATGATCAGCTTCCGGATGTTTGCGACCAGCTGGCACTGAGAGGCACCCGCGTGATTATTGCAGGGCTCGATATGGATTTTAAGGCAAGGCCATTTGGACAAATGCCAAACCTGCTGGCGCGCGCCGATTTTATTACCAAACTGCATGCTATCTGTGTAAAATGCGGAAACATTGCTAACTATTCTTTCCGCAGGCAGCCTGAAGGTCCACAATTAATGCTCGGCGAAAAAGATTTATACGAACCCAGGTGCCGGCAGTGTTATTATCATAAGGATTAGCTTTTTGCCTTATAGTCGCTTAATCATACAGTGCACTTTAACATGCCTGAAAAAATACAAAAAACAAACCCGATAAATGTTTTCCCGGCATATTATGTTGAAGCATTATTTTCGCAGGCTAAATACCACCTATAACGCAATTTAGTCATATACTCGCGCTTGTTAAGAAGGATCTGCTGCTTGAAATCAGGCAACAGTATACTTTCTACGGTATCGTTTTATATGTGGCTTCGACTGTGTTTGTTTTATACCTGGCAATGGACCAGCCCGAAGAAAAAATCTGGAATGGTCTCTTCTGGATGATCCAGCTTTTCATTTGTGTCAATGCCGTAGCAAAAAGTTTCCTTCAGGAAAGCCGTGGACGCATGTTGTATTTTTACACTATTGCCGGGGCACGCGACTTCATGTTGTCAAAGCTTGTTTTTAATGTGGTACTCATGATCATCATGAGTTTGATAAGCCTGGTGCTTTTCCAGATTTTGCTTGGCAACCCCTTACAACATCCTTTAAGATTTGCAGGAATAGTTTGCCTGGGTGGTTGCAGTCTTAGTATGGTATTCACTTTCCTCGCAGCTATAGCTGCAAGGGCACAACAAAATGCCGCTTTGATGGCCATCATGGGTTTTCCGCTTATTATCCCCCAGCTGATGTTACTAATGAAAATTTCGACTACCTCTTTTGCTGATGTTTTACAGGGCGGTGAGATAAGCCTGATGCTACTACTTGGCGGGCTGGACTTACTGGTACTGGCACTCGCCATCATCCTGTTTCCATTTCTCTGGAAAGACTAATATGCGATGGCTATTCCAGGTCCCGTCATTTAATATACAGGGTTGAGATCGAATTTCTATTTCGGATAGATTACCCTAATTTTGCCACCACACAAAAAAATTATGAGGCTAGCCTGGTGGAAAATATTAAGCATTATTTTACTACTCTATACCTTTATTGCCGGGTTCACCACTCAGGTTCCCGAAATTGGTAACTTATACCAGAGCATTCGAAATTTCTTTTTCCATGTACCGATGTGGTTTGGTCAACTGACCCTTGTTACGGTGTCGCTCATTTATTCAATCATGTTTTTGCGAAATCCCCGGGCTAAATACGACATCTACGCAGCTGAGTTTGCAAGAACGGGTATCGTGTTTGGTTGTCTTGGTTTGATTACAGGATCTATCTGGGCAAACTATACCTGGGGTGCTCCATGGAATAATGATCCAAAACAAATTGGAGCTGCAATTGCGCTATTAATCTATCTGGCATATTTTGTTTTAAGAAATTCAATGACCGATATTGATAAACGTGGTCGTGTTGCTGCTGTTTATAACATATTTGCCTATTGCATATATGTGCCAATGATCATGATTTTGCCACGACTTGTTGAATCCCTGCACCCGGGTGGCAAAGGCGTTGAAGGAAATCCCGGATTAAGTGGTAATGATCTTGATCCCCGTCTTCGGATCATATTCTGGCCGGCTGTGCTGGGATGGACGCTTCTCGGTGTCTGGAT
>NZ_DATHKG010000172.1:0-45130 GCF_035489435.1 Flavitalea sp. | reverse complement strand
CCATTTCCTGTGCCAGAGTATGTGTTTTATATGTGAAGCCGGGTTATGATAATTGGCTGTGGTTGAAGAATAAATCAGCGCCCCCGGTTGGTAAGAATATACCGTATTAAAAAAGGTATCGAGCTTGTAAATATGTTCAATGACGTTACGGGATGTAATGATATCACATTGGATATTTTTTTTGTCAAGAATCTCCAATGTATCCTGTATATCACCTACAATGTATTCATCGATGTTGACACCAATGGCTTTTGCTATCAGCAGTGCACTTGTTTTCCAGTCTTCCAGGTGATCATTATAAATAACAGTTTTGCAACCGATCATCCTGGCGAGCATATATAAGGTGCCAACACCTGCGCCATAATCCATAATTACGGTTTCACCTACAGGCTTGCCTTTTAAAGTGATGGACCGGTATAAAAGATGAGCGCTTGTTTCGATTGAAAAAAACAATCTTTTAAAATGGCTGCTTCTAAAATAATCGAGACAATGTTGAGGCATGCCAAGGGTCTCAACTGGTAACTCAGTTAGTCTTTTCAATAAATCAGCCGCCTGATCCTGTATGGTACGACTTAAAGCATCTTTTTGTGGCAGAAAAATATCCATTGAAACATTTGCCGCATCAGGCTTTTACCGTTGTCGAATTATTTTTGCGATACTGTTTCCATTCATACCAGGCTGCCCCGAATAAAAGCAGGAAAGAAATGATGCCAATTACGAGGCCAATTTTATCCCCGAGCCTGAATGACTCCGGGTCGAATTTGAATTCTATTTGATGACTACCTGCCGGAACTGCTAAGCCGCGCAAAGTATAATTCACTCTTGCTATCGGCACTTCTTTGCCATCAATAAATGCTTTCCATCCACGGGGATAATAAACTTCACTAAACACTGCAAACTGTGGTGCAGAAGATTTTGAACTGTATTTAATTTGATCGTTCCGGTTAAAATCAAGTTTTATAGTAGCAGCAGAATCCGGTTGTGGAGCTACTGTAACTTTTGGTTGCTCACGTTTATCAATGACTGCAGTTTGAGCAGGGTTCAGGCTGTCCAGCGCTTTCATTTCTTCATCAGCGCTGTTGACGTATTTAAGCTCCTTTACAAACCAGGCTGGTCCCAGTGCCCCGGGATTTAGCTGGGCCATCGGCTGACCAGTCTGTGGATTCTGGGCAATAAAATACTTCGTGTTAAGCATGTTTATTACGTTCATGTTCATTTTAGAGATCTGGTTGGTCAGCAAATCATCATACAGGGATAATTTTGCGGGATGGTAACCGGCAATAGAATTGTGGTGATAAGATGATCTGGCAGTTGAAGGGGAGATTTCGTCGAATACGCGATAATAACTGGTATCCTGTTTAATCTGCAGATCAGCAGCATTGGCAGCAAAAGGTGCCATGAATTCTTCTTCACTTACATATTTATCTTTGTTCAGGTATCTGGCATCAACCCCGATAAGATCAATGAAACTCAAAGCACATATTGCAATGCCGGCATAGTGGGCCTTGATTTTGCCGGAAGCAGCTAACCAGATAAGGACAGCGCCTAACAATATATAGATAATCGATCTTCCAAAATCTGCTGCAAACAGCGCTTTACGATCTGCTTTCAGACCGGTGAGAATGGAAGATGCGATCCCGGCTGTTTGTTGTTCGATCTGCGGATTATTGGGATTAGACCGGGCCATAGCCTGGGTTACCTGGCCCATGTATTGTTGAATCTGGCCATCTGCAGAACCACGGAAATCGGCATTCAGATAAGTCAGGGCAAGCAAGCCTATGACAACTAAAGTAGCGATCCCACTAAACTTTAGTTTTTTGAATAATTCTTTCTTATCCCACTGTTCATACATTAAAGATTGTAAAGCCATTGCTGCCAGAGCGCAGACAGTTAATTGCGATATAACCAGGGCCATAGCAGGGGCCCTGAATTTATTATAGAAAGGCAGATAGTCAAACAAAAAGTTATTGAAGGCGGCAAAATGGGAGCCCCATGAAAGCATGATCCCCAACAATGTTGCTGCTACCAACCATCCCTTATGCCAGCTTTTTACAACAAACAAACCAACAATAAAGAGCAGGCAAACCAAAGCGCCAAAATACACGGGGCCCTCTGTAAAAGGTTGATCACCCCAATACGGCGAGCTGGATTGTAAAAATCCATTCAAAGCTTGCTGTGGCAAACCGGACTCCTGTAACGCTTCTATGGTTTTGCTATCTTCCGGAAGAGGTTGTGTAGAACTTCCCCCGCGGGCATTCGGGACTATCAGGGTAGACGTCTCCGTTATGCCATAACTCCATTGGAATGCATAGTCGCGATCCAGGCCATTTTTGGATTTGTTATCCTTGGTATCATTAGGGTTGGTGGCAATGGTTAATTCTGATTTGCCACCGCGCATCGTTTCCTTGGCATAATCATAAGTAGACAATAAGGTAACGGAATAGGAAGCAAAACCGATAAGACCGGCTATCAAAGCAAGGCCCGCGACCTTGGCGAGGTGAATATAATCTTTGGACTTTACTATTTGTATGAAAAAAGAAACGCCCAGGCAAACGGCAATAAGTAATGTATAATAAACCACCTGAACATGGTTTTGATAAAACATCAGTGTGCTGAATAAAAATGCCGTAACAAAACCCAGCACATATTTACGTTGGGTTAACAGGATCAAACCTGCAAGCACAGCAGGCGCATAACCCATAGATGAAAACTTGGTGGTATGGCCCGTTGCAACCAGTATTGCATTATACGTTGAGAATGCATAAGTGAGTGAACCAAAGATAGCGGGCACACTTTTTAATTTCAGCGTTATGCTTAAAATATAAAAACCTATACAGGCCAGGAAAAACAATCCGGCTGGTTGAGGCAGGAAAAACATAAAAACATAATGCAGCCAGGCGATCGTAATATTATATTGCGATTCGGCCATAATCTGGAATGTCGGCATCCCACTGAAAAGACTGTTGGTCCAGAGCGGAAAGTATCCGTATTTCTCCTTGAATTCAAAAGACTGCTGTGCCATTCCTTTCCAGTTAAGCACATCGCTAGAATTCGCGACCATACCCTGGAAAACCGGCAAACAATAAATCACTGAAATAATCAAGAAAATACCAATCGCAATTGCATGGGGCCTGAACTGTTGCCACAAAGTTTTATTCATCAGATATTTATTATATTATGAAGCAAACGCCCGCCTGAATAGCCAAGTTTCCGCTTTTGATTGAGCAAAATAATGCATTTTTACACCAAGTTAACCCATGAAGATCTTAATATTTTTCAGCCGTATCGCGCTGTTATGCAATATCTGCTTCATTATTGCGGAAATAATGAGGTATTCCGATGATCTGCAACTCAACCCGGTTTACTCAACAGTTGTAGTTCTTGGCTATGCGTCTATGATATTAAATGTATTGCTTGCAATCGCAATTGTGATTATTTTCGCCACCCGAAGGCAAAGTTTCAATTCCATTCCCCGTTGGTTATTAATTATTAACTTCCTCTTTTTGATAGCACAAATTTTTATTTTCCTCTCATGATTCATAATATTATTAAGGACAAGGGGACAAGGTTATTTATAATCCTGGGAGGTTTTTTTATAGCAAATGCAATCATTGCAGAAGTAATCGGGGTGAAGATCTTTTCATTGGAAGATACCCTTGGAATAGATAAGGCAAATTTCTCGCTGCTTGGCGCACAAAATCTTTCATTCAGCTTATCTGTCGGCGTGATTCCCTGGCCGGTCATTTTCGTGATGACGGATATCATCAATGAATATTATGGTGTGAAGGGAGTGCGTTTTCTGTCTTTGCTCACGGCGGGCCTGATCGCTTTTGCTTTTTTCGTATTTTATTTTGCCATCAAAACGGCGCCCGACACCGGCTTTTGGTTGAGTTCATATTCCAAAGATGGAGTTCCTGACATGCAGGCCGCCTACTATGCAATCTTTGGCCAGGGTATGAATATCATCGTTGGTTCGATAACAGCTTTCATCATCGGCCAGATAGCCGATGCCTTTATTTTCAGAAAAATCAAGGCGTTTACAGGTGAAAAAAGAATCTGGGCGCGTGCTACTATAAGCACCCTGTTTTCGCAGATGATAGACAGCTTCGTGGTAACCTATATCGCCTTCTACATATTCCGGGGAGTAAGTTTTGGCCAGTGCACCGCCTGGGCGCTCACTTCTTATAGCTACAAATTCCTGATTGCATTATTATTTACACCTGTAATTTACCTGGTTCATTGGCTGGTTGAAAAATATCTCGGCAAAGAAACGGCAGCAAATATGAAAGAAGCTGCCATGCGCGGAAGCTGAAAAAAGTGGTGAGTTGTGAGTGGTGAGTGGTAAGTTGAGTGGTGAGTGGTAAGTTGAGTGGTTGGGTTATGAAATCTTCAATTCCATGATGTAATCATCCATAACGAACCCATTGCCGATGTCGGTTTTTTCCTCTTTTATCTTTGCAAATCCAAGGCGTTCGTAGAAATTCAGGGCAGGATTGAAGCGGTTTACGCCCAGCCGAAGTGATATTGGTTTATCTGGTTCCGGCCCCGGGGTAGCGGAATGCCCGATTTTTATTTCTTCAATGATGAAATCGAGCAGGGCTTTTCCAAGACCTTTTCCCTGTTTGTCCGGGAGAATATATAGTTTATGTAGTTTATGGAGGCCGTTTTTATCCAGTGCGCCAAAAGACGCAAATCCAACCGGCTCTTCTTCAAGTTCGGCCAGGACAAATAAATGTTTTTGTTTTTTCATCTGGTCCATCAACGCATCCGGGCTATAAAACAGGTTCAGCATATAGCTGATCTGTTCTTTTTTCAGGATGGAACCATAGGCGTTGGGCCAGATCTGCTGGGCCAGGAAACCGATTGTATTAATATCATCAACATCCGCAAAACGAATCACCAACTCATTGTCCATGCCTGTAGTTTTTTTGTCTATACCCGTAATTTTTTTTAGTAGACAAAGATATTTATTCCCCTTAATATAAATTGGATCTGTATTTTCCCGTTCAATTCATTTCGCATGAGGCGCATCGTTCTTTTTATTTTATCAATGCTGTTCATTGCTCATGGCAGTGCACAGGTGTTCGGCGGCCATCCGCCTTCGCAAAAATGGCTGCAGATTAATACCGATACGGTCAGGGTAATTTTCGCTCCGGGCCTTGAAAAAATAGCCGGTGAAATAGTTGATATAACCCGGGGGCTAAATAATACTACATTACAAACGATCGGATCGCGCATGCGGAAGATCAGTATTGTTTTACAAAATCAGACCACTAACTCAAACGGATATGTGGGCCTGGGTCCATGGCGAAGTGAGTTTTACCTCACGCCGATGCAGAATAGCTTTGATCTTGGAAGTTTACCCTGGCACAAGTCACTGGCCTTACACGAGTACAGGCATGTTCAGCAGTTTAATAATTTTCGGAAAGGCGTTTCAAAAGTGGCCTATTATATTTTTGGTGAACAGTTACTTGGCCTGGTGAACAGCGCCGCGGTACCAAATTATTTCTGGGAAGGTGATGCCGTTTACCAGGAAACATTAATGAGCGGGCAGGGCAGGGGAAGGCTGCCAAATTTTCACAATGGATATAGATCCATATGGTCAGCAGATAAAAATTATTCCTGGCTTAAGCTGCGTAATGGTTCCCTTCGCGATTATGTACCCGATCATTACCAGCTCGGTTATCTGCTCGTAGCCTATGGCCGGGAGAAATATGGCGATAGTTTATGGGCAACAATTACCGACGATGCAGTTCGGTTCAGGGGCTTGTTCTATCCATGGCAAAGATCCATTAAAAAACATACTGGTTTATCCTATGCTGCATTTCGCGAAGCTGCTTTCGGATATTTTGAAAAGGAGCTGGCGCCTTCAATTGCGCCCGGTCGCGGGGCCAAATCAAAACCTGAAACCAAAGCCAGTTCGAATACTGATACTTATGCCAAGGCCAGTTCAAATACTGATACTGATACTGATACCAAAGTCAATTCAAATATCGATACTAATGCTAAATCCAGTTCGAATACTGATACTGAAGCCAAAGTCAGTTTAAATAGTGATACTGAAGCAAAAGTCAGTTCGAATAATAATACTGATGCTAAAGCCATTTCAAATACCGATACTGATGACAAAGCCGGGTCAAATACTGAAAACGGTTCAAAAGATAGTGTCTCCCTGTTCGCCGCCGGGCGAAAACATTTTGCGGGCGATGAACGCTATCCTCAATGGATAACCGAAAACCAGGTCCTCATGGTAAAATCAGATTATAAAAACATTTCTGCCTTTGTTACCCGGGACATCAACAGTGGCAGAACTAAAAAGATCAGGACTATTGATATTTCGGAGGACCAATATTATTCCTACAAAAATAACCGGATAGTTTATGCCGCATTTCTGCCTTCCACCAGGTGGGGATGGCGGGATTATAGCAGCATCAGACTGGTTGATCTAAGCTCAGGCCGGCAACGAACCATCACCGGCCACACCAGGTATTTTTCCCCTGATATTTCGGAGGATGGTAAACAGGTTGTTGCAGTGGAGCAGGATGCCATGGGAAGAAGTTCCCTGCATATTCTCAACACAGACAGTCCATCACTGAAAGAGGTATTGCCGAACCCCGGCCGACTTTTTTATAGCTATCCGAAATTTGTTGCAGACAACCTCCACGTTATCTCTGCCGTAAGAAATGAAGCCGGTGAAATGGCACTTGTCAAAATAAACCGGTTGGATGGTAGTTTCGAAAACCTGGTTCCCTGGTCTATGAATGTTATTGGCTTCCCCCTGGTGCAACATGACACGATTACTTTTACTTCTTCATACGCTGGCACCGACAGGCTTTTTATGTTGATTGGAAAAAGACTTTACCGGGTAGATGTTGATCCGCAAAATTCATCGACAGGTAATTACCAGCTTAGTCTATTGAATGGAAATTATGCCTGGTCGGCTTTTTCAGCGGTGGGCTATCGCCTGCAAACAGGTCGCCCGGCATTGATTGAAGAATCAGTGTCGATCTTTGAGGAGGAGATGCCAGCTTTCGGAGCAGGTCTTCCATCTTCCAATTTCCTGGATCAGATACCGCGCTCAGACTACCGGGTAACCAAATACAGAAAATCTTTTAACCTGCTTAATCCCCATAGCATCCGACCTTATCTGAATGAACCGGATTTCAGACTTTCACTGATCGGTGAGAATGTACTCAACACCTTTGTTTCGGAACTCTATTTTAATTATAACAGCAATGAAAAGAGTAAAGAAATTGGTGCAAATCTTACATATGGTGCATTGTTTCCATGGATACGTGGTGGCATGAACTATACTTTTGACCGGAGCACCAGGGTAAACGGAAACCGGGTTTACTGGGATGAAGCCGAAGCCAACCTGGGTCTAAGCGTGCCATTGAACTTCACCAGTGGCAAATGGTACAGGCGCCTGAATATTGCATCAGACTATGTGATAAACGCACGAAACTTCAAGGGTGCATACAAAGACAGTTTTGATAATCGCTCCTTTGGATATATCAGGAACACAATTAGCTTTTCAAACCAGGTGCAGCAGGCTCGCCAGCATATATACCCCCGGTTTGCTCAAACCTTAAACCTCAATTATTCAGTTTCTGTAAGTTCATTGGAGGCAAACCAGTTTCTTGCTTCGGCTTATTGGTATTTTCCAGGTATACTTAAGACTCACAACCTTGTTTTTAACACCGCCTTCCAGGGACGCGATACGCTGAGAAACGCCCTGTTCAGCAACAGTTTCCCATTTTCACGGGGATACACAGCCGAAAACTATCATCATATGTTTAAGCTGGGAGTCAACTATCATCTGCCGCTTGTTTATCCTGACTGGGGTTTTGCGAGTATTATTTATTTCCAGCGGATACGGGCAAACCTGTTTTACGACTTTACCCGTATCAATGATTTTAACCGCCTGGGAAAATTCGTTGGCGCCAATTTCCGTTCAATCGGAACTGAGTTGTTTTTTGATACAAAATGGTGGAACCAGCAACCGGTAAGTTTTGGACTTAGGTACAGCTACTTGCTTGATGCAGCAAACCAGGGATTGTCGAAAAACCAGTTTGGTTTCATTCTTCCACTGGAACTCCTTTAAGAGAGTTATGAGTCATGTTAAGAAGTGATGAGTTATGAGTTATGAGTGTGTTATGAATGTGATGAGTTCTGAAATATTGGCCTGATCTTTCACAACTCATAACTCTTCAACTCACTCATAACTCATCACTCATAACTCTAGTCAAGTTTTTTACATGGATCTAAGGCTCTCTTCAATTGTACGGAGCTTCGCTTCCGCATCCGCTTTTTTCTTTTGCTCGAGGGCAAGAACTTCCGGTTTTGCGTTGGCAATAAAACGTTCGTTGCCAAGTTTTTTATCGATAGATAAAAGAAAACCTTTCAGGTAATCCAGCTCTTTGTTCAGGGCTGAAATCTGTGCAGTGTTGTCTATGGCAGCGGTTGTTTCTATATAGTATTTATCGGTTCCAACTACCAGGGAGATCGTGTTTGTTATGGCATCTGGTACATGAGCTATTCCATTGATATTAACCTGCTTAACAAGTATATCCTGAATTTTTATATAAGTGCCGGGATTTGGAGAAACGATGTATAATTTGATTGGTTCCTTTGGCTTAATCTGGTTCTTTACGCGCGCATCCCTGAGACTGGTAATTAAATCTTTCAGAAAATTTGCCTGTTCAAGAACCGGTTTGTCAAATGACAAGGCCGGTGCATATTGTGATACAGTCAGATCCTGCTTCCTTTCTTCAAGCAGGTGAAATATTTCTTCCGTTATGAAGGGCATGAATGGATGAAGTAATTGCATCAATTCCGTAAAAAAACCGACCGTACTGTCATAGATCTTCGGGTTCACCGGTAATTCAAAACCGGGCTTCACCCATTCGAGGTACCAGCTGCAGAAATCATCCCAGATCAGTGAATAGATTGTTTTCAGGGCTTCATTAAGGCGGAAGTCTTTATATAACAATTCGACATCTGCTTTTACCTGGTTGAGGCGATTGCGGAACCAGTCAACCGCAAAATGATCCATTTCCGGTTCTTCTGTTCCTACACGGGATTCCCAGTTTTTTACAAGTTTCAGCGCGTTCCACAATTTGTTATTGAAATTGCGTCCCTGCTCACAACTGCCTTCATCGAACAGCAGGTCATTACCGGCTGGTGAAGAAATCATTATTCCGAACCGAACGGCATCAGCTCCAAATTTTTCAATGAGTTCGAGCAGGTCAGGGGAGTTGCCCAGCTGTTTGCTCATTTTGCGTCCCTGTTTGTCTCGCACCATCCCCGTGAAGTAAACATCAACAAATGGTCTTTCCTGTTTAAACTCCATACCTGCCATGATCATGCGCGAAACCCAGAAAAATATAATATCCTGCCCGGTTACCAATACCGAGGTAGGATAGTAATAATTGATCTGCGGATTTCCTGGCTCTGTGATCCCCTTAAACACCTCGATTGGCCAGAGCCAGCTGCTGAACCAGGTGTCCATCACATCTTTATCCTGTTCCAGCTTTGCGTTCTTCAGTTCAGGATGTTCTGCCAGCAAATGATCAAGCGTTTCAGCTACATAACAAGTACCGTTTTCATCATACCATGCCGGGATCTGCTGTCCCCACCAAAGCTGGCGCGAAATACACCAGTCTTTTACATTTTCAAGCCAGTATTTATAGGTAGCCAGAAATTTATCGCCCGGATGTATTTTGATTCTTCCTTCCAATACCTCCGCGAGAGCGGGCCCTGCGAGTTCCTTCATTTTCACAAACCACTGGGTGGAAATCCTTGGCTCAACCACTGCACCACTCCGTTGTGAAAATCCAAGCCGGGTTGTATAATCTTCTTCCTTCAGGAGCAAACCTTCCTCCCGTAATTGGGCAACCGCTTTTTTCCTGGCTTCGAAACGATCCAGGCCCACGAAAACTTCTGCCGCAGCGCTGATGGTTCCATCTACGTTCAGCGTGTCAATAACCTCGAGATTATGTTTGAGCCCGATATTATAGTCATTGATATCGTGGGCAGGGGTAATCTTCAAAGCACCGGTACCAAAAGCCGGGTCAACGTATTCATCAAAAATCACAGGCACTTTCCGGTTAACCAGGGGCACAACGACGTGTTTGCCACGCAGCCATGCATAACGTTCATCGTTAGGGTTCACACAAACTGCTGTATCAC
Organism: Flavitalea sp.; assembly: GCF_035489435.1. Taxonomy (NCBI): domain Bacteria; kingdom Pseudomonadati; phylum Bacteroidota; class Chitinophagia; order Chitinophagales; family Chitinophagaceae; genus Flavitalea; species Flavitalea sp. Next base: position 34,939 of record NZ_DATHKG010000172.1, on the reverse strand, counting down.
CCATGATTGTTTCAGGGCGCTGTGTAGCAATGGAAATATACCGGGGAGCTTCAATGGGCGCATGTGGGTTACCGGTAGCCTGGTCGTTTATCACCAGGTAGTTGACATAATAAAGTTTACCCTGGATGTCGCGGTGTTCCACTTCTTCATCCATGAGGGCGGTGCCGGCAGCAGGGTCCCAGTGAATCATTCTTGCACCGCGATATAACTTTCCCTTCTTATAAAGGTCTACGAAAACTTTCATCACCGCCTGGTAATAATGCGGGTCCATCGTAAATGTAGCCCTGTCCCAGTCAACGCTGCAGCCAAGTTTCGCTATCTGGTGATAAATGATATTGCCATATTTTTCTTTCCATTCAAAAGCATAACGCAAAAATTCTTCCCTGGAGAGATCTGATTTCTTTATCCCTTTTTCTTTCTCGAGCATTTGAACAACCTTTGCTTCCGTGGCTATAGCTGCATGGTCGCTGCCAGGCACCCAGCAGGTGTTGAAGCCGCTCATGCGCGCTTTCCTGATGAGAATATCCTGGACGGTTTCGTTCAGGGTATGACCCATGTGCAAAACACCGGTAACATTTGGAGGGGGAATCACAACGCTGTAAGCCGGGCGATCGTCAGGCTCGCTATGAAAATATTTTTTTTCCTGCCAATGCTTATACCATTTCTCCTCAACCGTTGCGGGATTGTAATTTTTGCTCAGTTCCATATTCTTACTTAAGTCTTCTTTGAATCGGGATGCAAAAGTAAGAAAAGAAAGCTTTGTAGGGATAAACAGGGGTTTGGCGGGCGACAAAAAAATAAATGGTGCATAAGGCAAAAGACCTCCTGCACCATTAACAGTGTTTTTGAATTATATAACCCTAAGTTAATTTCTTAAGTATAGGTTTATTCCCTAGGCATACCAAAACAGGTAAGAAAGGAACATTACCAGGAAAAGGAAACCAAACGCCCATAATGCGATCTTTAGATTTTGAGCGATGTGGAAAGAAGTCGTCTTCTTCATATGTTACAGTTTTAGTTTGAACTATTGTATTACGAATAGTTTTCCAGGTACGTGGATAGGGGTAATTTGTAAGATATTCTGACTACTTTCTAAGGGGAGGGATCAAGGGGGAACACTGCATGGGCCAGCGTTGAAACAAAAGTAATATTTCAAGTTGAAACTTGCAAGTGGTTAAATAGAGAAAAACGCTTAATATGTTAAAATTGGGGGGGACAACCCATAAAAATACCCGCAGATCTGGGCTGCGGGTATGTAAAATCTGTTGACCGTGACTCTGGAGAATCACGTTCGGGCGTCGGTTAACGCTGGGTGAACCAGAGCGAAAATGCCACCAGTGCCAGGAAATACAGCACAGCGGCTGCGGCAAGGGTGAAAACTTCAGTTTTTTTCTGGGTGCTTGTGTTTTGCATAGCTGATTGGATTTTAATGTTTAAACCATACAGGGTTGGATTTCAGGATTCATAGGGATTAGAAGTTTAACATAAAGATTTAGATGTTTAAGATACCATTAACGGCATCGGATATTGTAAAGTGCCACTACCGGCACCTGGTTTATCAGGGACTATATTCATTTTTTCAGGCTTTTTGTAAAAATTCAGTTCAGGCCCTCTTAATAGCGGCACATTATTAGCCGATAGTATTCCGGGAATACATTACTGATCCTATTTATTGTAATTTCTATTATATATAGTGAATTATTATTCGGCGCGAACAAGGATTTATGGGAAAATCCTAATTTTTTTACCACTGTTATTACTAACTTTGTTAGTATCATGTACGCCATCGTCGATATAGAAACAACAGGAGGTTATGCAGCTAATAACGACATTACTGAAGTTGCTATTGTGTTACATAATGGAAATTCTGTAGTGGATCGCTATGAAACACTTATAAGGCCAGCAAGGGACATCCCTTATTATATCCAGGTGCTGACAGGCATCACACCCGCGATGGTAGAGGATGCCCCGACTTTTGAAGAAGTGGCCGAGGATATATTTGACCGGCTGAAGGACTGCGTTTTTATTGCTCACAATGTCAACTTCGATTACTCTTTTATCAAACATCATCTCCAGCTTTGCGGCTTCGAACTTAACGTCCAGAAGCTTTGCACAGTAAGGCTTGCGCGCAAGGTGTTCCCTGGTTTACAGTCTTACAGCCTGGGTAAACTTTGTGTCCATTTCGAAATTGTAATTCAGAACCGGCACCGCGCCGGCGGCGATGCTGATGCCACGGTAACTTTGTTTGAAAATATACTACTTCATAACGGTATCGAACATGTGCAGAACTTCCTGAAGAAGGGATCCAAAGAACAATACCTGCCACAATTCCTGCCAAAAGAAGAAATCGATAAACTGCCATATACCCCCGGCGTCTATTATTTTCATAACCAGAAAGGAAAAATAATCTATGTCGGAAAGGCCAGGAATATCAAGTACAGGGTTAGAAGCCACTTTTCGCATAATGGTGCGGGTAAGCAAAGGCAGGAGTTTATGCGGAATATCTATAGTATAACCTATAAAACATGCGGTACTGAACTGATGGCTTTTATTCTTGAGAGTATTGAGATAAAACGTCTGTGGCCGGAGTACAATGCAAGCCAGAAAAGATTCACAGCAGCTTATGGCATCTATGCCTTTGAGGATCAGAATGGTTATCTAAGGCTGGCCATCAATAAAAAAATGAAAAACCAGGAAGCACTTTACACTTTTCAGCTGCTGCATGAAGGTCACAGGCTTCTGAAGCGTCTCATACATGATTTTGACCTTTGTCCTAAACTTTGCTACCTGCAGAAGGATGTTGGACCTTGCCTGCCGGATAGTCCTAAAACCTGCTTTGGTGCCTGTGAGAAAAAAGAAGAAGCAGCGATTTATAATGAGAGGGTAATGCGGGCCAAAGATTTCCTGGACAATCATCTTCCCACCTTTGCTGTTTTGGATGATGGTAAGGACAATAATGAACAAAGTTGTGTGCTCATTGAAAAAGGAAGATTCTATGGAATGGGCTATATACCCATGGATACACAGGTCTCCAGCCTTGATCAGCTCAAAGAATATATTATCCAATATCCCGAAAATGACTATATCAGGGGCCTTGTTTATAATTTTGCCGATAAAAGGCCCGAGAAGAAAAGACTGATTCCAGCTTAGATAGCACTTCGAAATTAGTTAGCACTTAAAAAACGGTTTCCTTTAAATTTTGACGGTTGATTGAATTCCGGAACAGTAATTGCGTTAGGATTATTTTTGTCTAACCCAATTATAAACCGTTCAATGAGATTATCATTCAGGCACTTTATTCCAGTAATTCCAATCGCATTTTGCAGTATCACGTTTATATCATGTGGAGATTCATCGACCAATAAACCAGTATCGGGGAAAGATTCCGCTTCCGGGATCCGGTCCGTTGCTGACATGATTCCTGAAGATCGTGCAGCAATAAAAAAAGAACCGGTTGCCATCTACATTGAAAAAGTCAAAAACCCTTTGAATGACTGGCGATTCCAGGTTCAGTTATTCGAAACACAGAAAACATTTCGCTTTCTTATGAAACTCGAATACGAAGAAATGAGAGAAACCGATACGTTGAAAATACCTAACCTTGGCTTCGAACCAAAATTGAAAATCATCAAAGGAAAAGAGCCTTATTCCTGCATCATTGGTTTTATTGATAACAAAAATGAGTTCAGGGAATATAAAAAGGTGATCGCTACAAACAACAGGTTGCGGGTGGTCACACTGAAACATTATGCTGTTTACTTGAAGTAGCGTTGAGTAAGGTGGTCACACTGAAAAATTGAGCTGTTTGCATGAAGTTGCATTGAGTAAAATGTACCATCGGTTGCTTTAAGGAAGTTAATACCGCAATAATTAATCAAACTAATATTGCTATCTTTCTTTTAAACAACATCAACGCATGGAAAGACATCTTAAATCGTGGTACAGTCCCCGTCTTGAAAAGGAAATGCCCATTGCCGTTTATGGAAGTTATGGTTTCGCCCTTCTGCTGATACCTACTGCTGCGGCAGATTTTCTTGAATACGAGCGTTTTCAGCTGATCGAGTCTTTAAGACCTTTTATTGATGGCGGTAAGGTAAAAGTGTTTTCCATCGACAGCATCAACCTGGAAAGCTGGATGAATCATGAAATGGATCCATATCATAAAGTGCACAGGCAAAATACCTGGAACGAATATGTTTACCAGGAAGTAATTCCTTTTATCAGGCAGAATACAAGCGCCGAAACACCGGTTATCGTCAGCGGTGCTTCTTTCGGTGCGCTCCATAGTGCGAACCTTTTTTTCAAAAGACCAGATCTCATAAACGGTTGTATCCCGATGAGCGGTGTTTATGATCTGACCGAATATTCCGGGGGATATTGGAACGACGATGTTTATTACAATAGTCCCATGCACTATTTGCCCAATCTTACTGATCATAATATTCTTGAACAGATCAGGCGTAGCGGTCATATACATATTTTCTCAGGATCTGGTGCTCACGAAGATCCGGGCTCCGCAGGCAGATTTGCGGCTATTTTATACTCGAAAAATATTCAGTATGAACTGGATATCTGGGGCCACGAATGGAGCCATGACTGGCCAACCTGGCGGGCAGTGTTACCACATTATTTAGGAACAAGATTCTGAAGAAGTGGTGAGTGGTTAGTTGAGTTATGAGTTATGAGTGATGAGTTATGAGTTGAGTTATTGAGTTATGAATTATAAAGCCCGTTGCCTAAGCTCTGCAACCCCGATAGGGGTTGACTTCGCATAGCCCGGGGTGAAACCCCGGGTATATGACCGGTTTTATGAAATCTGTTCCTTAAGCAGATCAATAAAATCTTTGCGATCAATCATGGTGGCTCCTAATGACTCCAGGTGAGGAGTATAGACCTGGCAATCGATCAGCACAACGCCTTCGTTTTTCAATAACTCAACATAGTTGATAAAAGCAAACTTTGATGCATTGCTCATATTACTGAACATGCTCTCCCCAAAAAACACATTACCCATCCGGATACCATATAATCCGCCCACGAGTTTTCCTTTAAACCAGGTTTCTGCTGAATGCGCATAACCATCACTGTGAAGACCAGCATAGGCCCGCTTCACTTCTTCCGAGATCCAGGTACCATCCTGGCCACGACGGGTTATCGTTTTGCAGTTTTCAATCACCTGGTTGAAGGCCGTATTGACCGTGAATTTAAATTCACCTTTACGGATAAGAGACTTCATTGTTTTGCTCACTTTCAAATCGCCGGGAAAAAGGACGAATCTTGGATCGGGGCACCACCATAAAATATCATCTCCTTCGTACCAGGGAAAAATGCCCTGGCGATAGGCCAGTAAGAGCCGTTCCCGGGAAAGATCTCCACCAAGAGCGAGGAGGCCATCGGGTTCTGAAAGATGTACTGGGGGGAAAGTAAGTGTTTTATCTAAGGCAAAAATCGGCATGTTAAAATCTAACCTATCAGCAGGTTTTTATGAAAATTTTAAGTGCCGGTAACAATTTCAATTGTTGCGCTGATACCCCTTTCGGTAATTGCGTCGCAATAAGGTTTGAGCTCATCATAGCTGCCGTTTTTTACGGCGTACTTTCCCTGGTAGTGAATAATATAAGCGCATTGTTCTGCCTGTTCGCGGCTGTGCTTACAAACCTCCATCAGCGTTTCAATCACCCATTCGAAGGTGTTCACTTCATCGTTCCACACAATGAGGTTACAGGGGTCCTCATGCAAAGTCAGCACATCTACCTCTTCCTCATAAAGTGGCTTCGTGTTATTACTAGTCAGAATCATACACTTAAGTTCGGTGAATGTAAAATTAAAAATTGAATCTGATGCTGCAACTTTTGTGTGCTGCTTTTTGTCTGGAAAGGGAGCGAACAAACCACAAAATTTGCTGTTCTCTACCAGATGGCGAGACTTTTTCAGAAAAAATCAACTCCGGGGCTTCCTCCTGAAAAAGGTAAAGCTGTTGTTCTTTCATTGGAACAGGGATACCGTGGGCTGGATCTCCTTGTAGATCTTATACGAAAAATCAGGCCAGATCATCACCGGAATATAGAGCAGGCAGAGACCAAAATGAAGGCCCTTCTTTTCCAGTTACATGAGGACAGGTCAGCATTATTCTCAATCAGGCGCGCTTTGTTGAGCCAGTTTCTTAAAAGTAACCTGGTACCCGCACTTACCCAAAGCGGCATTGTTAGCTCAAGGAGTTTTATCCAGGAGCTGATGGGTAAGCTGAAACATAAAATTTTGCCTGAACTTCTTCAGAAAAATGATTTCCTATATGTGATCAGCCATGTATTTTATCGTAAAACCGATTTTGTATGGGTGCAGGGCATCGATAAAGAACTCTGGATGAAGTTTTTTGAGATGATAGGTATCCAGGTTAATATCCAGGAACCCGCGCTTAATTCGCAGCTGAAACAATCCATGCAGTTACTGAGTTACCGGGTTGCAATGCTTGGCCTCGAAAAAGAATTGATGCATAGTTATGACGATGTCAGCAATGCTATTTATCCTTTCATTGAGCAGAACCGGCTCACAAATTTATGCCTTGAGAAAAAAGACATTCTTTCATCCAATGAAAGAATGCTGATCTTTTCAAATATCCAGGAGGCTCTTTATAATTGCGAGCAAAGCCTGAAATATATTCATGACCAGCGGATCATGCGTGGCACCAGCCTGGCTCAGACCTTTGTTGTTGTGCGGTTGCGTCAACAGATACAAAGGCTGTTTATCATCATTGATGTGCTGGACCGCGACCAGTCGTTTGACAGTGACCGCTTCATCAATTATTTTTTTACAGTTATCAGGAACCAAAATACAAAGAACAGTGTGGGTGAGTTTCTGTCTCAAAACCTCGGTTTGGTGGCTTACCAGATTGCCGAACATAAAGGCAGAAAAGGTGAGAAGTATATCAGTTCTACCCGCAAAGATTTCTCACAGTTATTCTGGAGTGCAGTTGGTGGTGGATTTATCATTTCTGTTGTTGCCATAACAAAAAACCTCATCGGCAAATTGCCTTTACCGCTGTTCTGGCAGGGAGCGGTTTATGGTACCAACTATGCTGCCGGGTTTGTTTTGATGGATAGCACCAATACCACGCTTGCAACCAAACAGCCTGCTTATACTGCTTCTGCAGTTGCAAGTTCTCTTGACACGCAAAAACGGTCAAGCCGTCCTGATCTCTGGAACCTTGCAATTACGGTTGGTAAAGTTGCCCGAAGCCAGATCGCATCTTTTGCAGGTAACCTGGTGATTGTATTCCCATTTACATTTGTACTGGCCTGGTTATACGATTTAATCTTTGGTGTAAAGATCGCGTCAGGAGAGGCGGCATTGAAATTACTTGCTGACCAACATCCCTATCATAGCCTTTCCTTATTGTACGCCTGTTTCACCGGTTTCTTTTTGTTCGTGAGTGGATTGATCGCTGGTTATGTAGAAAACCATGTGGTATATGGAAGGGTTGGAGAAAGACTGCGGGATCACCCGTTATTCAGCCATACATTGTCACCAAACGCTTTAAATAAGCTAGCGAGATTTGTGCAGAATAGTGCGGGTGGTTTTGCAGGTAGCGTTATGCTTGGGATCTTTCTCGGAGTTTCCGGGCCGCTTGGAAAATTTCTTGGGGTTCATTTCGATATCAGGCATATTACGATAGCTGCCGGTAATGCCAGCATCGGTTTATATGGGGTTGGATATAAAAATCTCGCTCCTTCTTACCTGGTTATTGTCCTCATTGGTGTTTTGCTTATTGGTATGCTTAATTTCCTGGTAAGTTTTTCACTGGCATTTTTTGTAGCTGTGAAATCGAGGGGAATAAAATTGAAGGAATACCCGGAATTTATCTGGATACTGTTCCGCTATTTTAGAAAATATCCGATGGATTTTATTTTTCCCCCAGGCAGGCCAAGGCAGGCGAAAGAACTGTATTAGAATTATGAATTATGAGTTATGAGTTATGAGTTGAGTGGTGAGTTGTGAGTTATGAGTTGAGTGGTGAGTTGAGTGGGAATCTACATGGTTGAGAATCGTCATTGTTGGGAATCCACATCGTTTGAGAATACTCTTCTTAATTTTAATACTCATGTTAACATTAATGGCAAGCCCCGCTGCTAGTCTTTCTCCGTATTGGTTGTAAAGATTACCGGCTGAATCAGGTCCCAGAGATTTCCATATAAATCTTCAAAAACGGCAACCTTGCCCCAGGATTCAATAAGTGGTTGCCTCACTATATTGATTTTGTGCCGGGTAAGATTGTCGAAATCCCGTTCGAAGTTATCTGTATGAAGAAAAAGGAAAACCCTTCCACCGGTTTGATTGCCAACCCGGCTTTTCTGTTCTTCATTGGTAGCTTTTGCCAGTAATAAACTGCAGCTTCCAGGTCCCGAAGGCTTAACCTTTACCCAACGTTTTGTTTCGCTGAGTTGAGTATCCTCTGTCAGTACAAAGTTTAATTTATTTGTATAAAACGCTATGGCCTCATCATAGTCGTCAACAATAATGGCAATCTGGGCTATCTCCTGGTTCATAATAATTTTTTCAATGTAGGTTAATTTCTTTATCAAATATTACACCTGTATTGCACCTGCTGGTAAATTAAAATCTTTTTAACGTATGCAATTGATTTGTTTGATTTTATCAATAATGTCTTGATTGATCTTACCATGATCATTTGTTTGGTCTAACCGATAATGGTGATGCGTTTTTCAGAATAAGGGATAGCTAATTTTTTGTTTTTGTTTCAAATTGCCAGGATGAAATTGTTTATGCTTTCATCTTTATGATAACATCATTCAGCAATAAAACCTGAACAAATGAATATCCTGATTTTTGGAGCCTCCGGCGCAACCGGCCACCAACTTGTAAAGCAAGCACTTGCAAAAGGCCATCATGTGAAAGCCTTCCTTCGTCAAAATTCGAGACTTAGACTGATGGATGCCCGGCTCAATATTATTCGCGGCGATATCAACAATCTTCAAGAAGTTTCTGCTGCCCTTGAAGGACAAGAGGCGGTTCTTTCCGCTTTGGGTGCCAGCAGTCCTTTCAGGTATGATCAATCGATAGTGGATGGTTTAAAAATAATCATGAGAGCGATGAAGATCTGTGGTGTTCATCGTTTTGTTTATATGTCGTTCATGGGGGTAAGTGATAGCAGGAAACAAGCTGGCCTGGTCGTAAAATATATTGCCCCTGCATTACTGGCTACTGAAATCAGGGGCCATGAAACCAGGGAAAAAATGATAGTTGAAAGTGATCTGGGTTGGACCATCGTGCGACCGCCCACATTAACCAATGGAAAGCATCTTGGCCAATATCGCAGTGGTGAAGACATTCAATCAAAAAGTTTTGCTGCGACTATTTCAAGAGCAGATGTCGCTGATTTTATGTTGAACCAGCTAACCACTGATAAATATTTGTTTGGTAAACCAGCTGTGATGTATTGAATAATCCTTTAATGATGTGTTGAATAACCCTTTAATGATTTATTGAATAATCCTTTAATGATGTAGTGAATATCTCTTTAATAATAATCTTTAATAATTGAAAATTTTATCAACATGAAAAATGCAGTAATGGATGTGGTGATTGTCGGGGCAGGACATGCAGGATTAAGCCTGAGCTATCATATGAAGCAATATGATTTAAAACATATTGTTTTTGAACGTGGATGTATTGGAGAGTCGTGGAGAAATCAACGTTGGGATTCATTCCGGTTGAATTCAATGAACAGGCTAAATATGCTGCCTGGTGAAAATGCCGGTACTGAGCCGGAGCTGTTCCAGACTGCCAAAGCATTTGCCGATAAGCTGAAAAATTATGTGTCTCAATATGCATTACCAGTCATCGAAAATGCCATGGTGATCTCTGTGGTTAAAGATGAAGATTATGGTATTTTCAAAATAGTTGTGAAAGAAGCCGGCCGCTTGAATAAATATTTTTGCCGGCAACTGGTAATCGCCTCAGGTTCTCAGAATGAAGTTAAGATGCCGGCATTTGCGAAAATGGCTCCTGCCGGTTTAACTCAGCTGCATAGCAGTGAGTTCAGGTCTGCATCCATTTTGCCCGAAGGTGCAGTATTGGTAATCGGAAGCGCGCAGTCAGGATGCCAGATAGCAGAAGATCTTGCTGAAAACGGCCGCCAGGTTTATCTTTCAACCAGTATGGTTCCAAGGATTCCCAGGCGATATCGCGGGAAAGATATCATTGACTGGCTTCTTACCTCGGGTTTCTTTGATATACGCACGGAGGAGATCAAAGATCCTAAGGTGTTCCGGATGACGGCACCACAACTTACCGGAGCCAGCGGTATGACAATCAGCCTTCAATCGCTGGCAACAAAGGGTGTGAAAATACTAGGCAGGATGGAAACCGTGCAAGGATCCAAAGCAATCTTCGAACCAAACGCTGCCTTGCATGTAAAAACTGCTGACGAGTTTTCCAAAAACATCAGAGCCGTGATTGATGAATATATAGCGAAGATGATGTTACCGGCACCACCAGCTGAGTCAGATCCTAATGATATACCGGATTTATATGCAGATTGTACTTCAGGTATTACCATGCTGGATCTGCCTGCAAATAATATTAACACGATTATCTGGGCAACCGGTTTCATGAAAAATTATGAATATCTAAGGGCACTGTTTCCCGTTGATGGAGATGCCCCGGCACATGTGAATGGAATTGCTGAGATTGACGGACTTTATTTTATTGGATTGCCCTGGTTAAGGAAACGCAAGTCAGGTTTGATTAACGGAATAAGTGAAGATGCGGAATTTATTGCCAGGCAAATCTTTAACTGCTGGAAATTTCTTGAACGCCGTAGAAGAGTTATGAGTTATGAGTGATGAGTTTAGTGGTGAGTTGTGAGTGCTGAGTGGTGAGTGGTGAGTGGTGAGTTGAGTGGGTGAGTTGTGAGTGATGATTGTTTTACAATCCCGATAGGGGTTGATTTCGCATAGCCTGGGGTAAACCCCGGGGCCGTCAATGTTAAACGAATTATAATGCAACAATTAATTAATTTGTTTGTGAAAATGCAACAGAAGATACAGGAATGATTTTTTTTGTCGTGAAATCGAACCTTACAAACTTTAAGTATTATTGAGATTTATCTATGAACATAGAAATCAGAAAACTTACAGACAGCGACCCCGATCATTTTCTAAATCTGATTACTGTTTTTGAAGAAGTTTTTGAAATGGCTGATTTCAGTATGCCCCCGCGCGATTACCTGCAACAACTCCTGCTAAAAGATACATTCAGTGTTTTTGTGGCTATATCAAATGATGAAGTAATAGGAGGTTTAACCGCTTATACACTTGAGTCATATTACACAAAAGGCAGTTTCCTGTATATATATGATCTGGCGGTTTTGGCAAAACACCAACGACAGGGTATAGGTAAAAAATTAATGAAAGCAGTAGTTGACCATTACCGCGAAACTTCGATAGAAGAAGTGTTTGTGCAGGCAGATCTCGTTGATGATTATGCTGTCGACTTCTATCGTTCCACCGGCGCCCGCGAAGAAAATGTCGTAAGCTTTTCCTATTTGCTTAAAGGTTAAATTACCATCTTCGTTTTAGTCTATCGCAAACAATGTTAGATTAAATTGTGATTGATATTGATGCTTAACCGGATAATGTGATTGATGCTTAACCGGATAATGTGATTGATATTGATGCTTAACCGGTGAAATAGATAGAAGAGAAAAATATTTGAAGAAGCTGAATGATGAGAAAATCAATCACGATAATGATTATTATACTTCTTGTATTATCATTGCATATATCCGGACTGCTGCTATCCTTCAGTGAGAGGAAATACCAAATCCTTGACATTCAGTCAGACCGGAAGGGAGACTCTATTTTGATAGAACAATTATGTTATTACTTCGCGGCATTCTTGTTAATGATAGCCTGGGGTTATATTTCAACTCATTAATTCTAACCATGAAAAGACTAAGAAGAAACCTGGTTTATATCGCGGGATTAATGGCAGCTATTGGCATTTTTGCATTTACAGAAACGCGGATGGGAAATGAACTGCAAGTAGCGACAAAAGACACAAGGCCAAACATCATTGTCATTCTTGCAGACGATCTTGGGTATTCAGATATTGGTGCTTATGGTGGTGAGATCAACACTCCCAATCTTGATTATCTCGCTAAGAATGGAATCCGGTTCACACAGTTTTATAATGCTTCCCGTTGTTGTCCCACAAGGGCGGCGTTGTTGACTGGCTTATATAATCACAATGCCGGTATCGGGGAAATGACAACCAGGAGAGAAGCACCAGGCTATCAGGGTGCTCTCAATAATCAGTCTGTAACCATTGCAGAAGTATTGAAACAGGCGGGTTATAACACAGCCATGACCGGTAAATGGCATGTGTCTAATACCATTGAACAGCCTACTAAAGAAGCACAGCTGAAATGGCTGAATCACCAGGCACAGCACCCATTGTTTTCACCGGTGAATCAATATCCAACCAATCGCGGGTTCGACAGGTATTTTGGCACATTATGGGGTGTGATCGATTTCTTCGATCCATTCAGTCTTGTTAACGATACCACACCGGTAAAATCTGTTCCGAAAGATTATTACCATACAGATGCATTAAATGATTCTGCTGCAGCATTTATAAAACAGATGAGCAGAGATGATGCTCCATTTTTTCTATATGTAGCTGAAAACGCGCCGCACTGGCCGCTCCAGGCAAAGCAGGCAGATATTGAAAAATATAAAAACACTTATACCAAAGGCTGGGATCATATCCGGCAGGAGAGATATAAAAAAATGGTTGCTATGGGACTCGTTGATCCTAAGATATCAGCGCTGTCTCCACGGATGGATCATGACCTGGCCTGGGAAAACAATCCGGACAAAGAGTGGGATGCGCGGGCAATGGCGGTGCATGCTGCTATGATTGATAATATGGACCAGGGAATTGGAAGAATCATCCGGTCATTAAAAGAATCAGGCCGGCTTGAAAATACCTTAATAATTTTCCTGAGTGATAATGGTGCAAGTCCTGAAGATTGCTCAAAATATGGTCCTGGCTTTGACCGCCCGGGAGAGAACCGCTCTGGTCAAACCATTATTTATCCGACAGATAAAAAAACATTGCCGGGACCTCAGACAACTTTTGGCTCCATTGGTGCGAGATGGGCGAATGTTGCAAATACCCCTTATCAATTGGCAAAAGCTGAATCATATGAAGGAGGAGTGCGAACACCCTTTATAGCTTATTGGCCAAAAGGAATAAAGGTAAAGCCAGGCACATTCAACCGGCAGCCAGGTCATGTTATGGACCTGATGGCAACCTTTGTAGAGCTTGCTAACGCCACTTATCCCGAAAATTATAAAGGCAATACTATTCACCCGATGCAGGGGATAAGCCTCGTGCCTGCATTACAGTCTAAACCTGCTAAGACCCGGCCTGAATTATTTAATGAACATTTCAATGCGCGATCAATTCGTGAAGGAGATTGGAAGCTTGTTTCAAAGGCGCAGGACTCCACCTGGTATTTATATAATCTTGCCATCGATCAAACCGAACTAAATGACCTGGCCGGGAAAGAACCTGGAAGGGTAGAGCGATTGAAGGCAAAATGGTATGACTGGGCATATAAAAACAACGTACTGCCCAAAAGCAAGCCCAGGTGATTTTTAATATCAACAACAGTTATTTCAACAACAGCTATATCAACAAACGTTATCACAACAACTGTTATAACACTGACATTTTATGGCACCGACAATTATAACACCGACAGTTATAACTCTGCAGCTATAACAATACAGTTATAACGCCGACAGTTATAACTCTGCATTTATAACACTACAGTTATAACGCCGACAGTTGTACCAATAACAGCTATACAAATACTGATTTTACAGCTCTAAGCTGAATACCTACTAATATCTATAGCTATTAATTTTTTTACGTACTAATCCTGTTAACCCGCAGATCGTATATATGGAAATATTGATATAAGTCAAAAAATTCCAGACCTGCTAATGGTTTACCCATATTGATGCAGGATGCCTGTTAATTATGGTACTGATTCCGATCTAAATCGGTTACATTGCAGACAGAGTAGAAATCCTAATATCATAAATCGCAGTCTTGCCGGACATAAAAATTGCCAAACTTCCAGGCTATAAGTAACGATTAAGTATGAATATCCATAATCCAATCATCATTGTTGATGAAGATCAGGACGATCTTCGTTTATTATCCGATGCGCACCAGGACCTCGGAATTAAAAATCCCCTGATTACTTTCCAGACTTGTGAAGAAGTGCTTCCATCGATTCAGAGGATGAAATTGCAGCCCCTGCTGATCATCTGCGACTATCGGTTTCGCACCATGAATGGTTTGGAACTGAAGAGACAATTACTTGAACATAAGAACCCGGAACTTAGACAGGTACCATTTATTATCTGGTCATCTGTGGTAGAACCGTTACACGTTAAGCTGGCAGAAGATCTCGACATCCAGGGCTTTTATCTCAAGCCTTCAACTTTTGTAGAACTACAGGAAATCTATTCATCGATAATCAGGCAATGGGGTTATGCGAGCAGGTCCAGCATGTATTCCCGACAGTAGGAGTTGTGTCGATAGTCTATTATAGTTGTCGATAGTCTATTTTATTTTATATTTTGCCGCCACTGCAAACCCTGCATATTCTCTTTCAAAAGCAAAGTTCAGGTTATATCTTAATTCTGGCTCCACTGATATACGGGAAGCAACAGGAATATTTTTGCTGAGCTTTATCATAGCTCCCAGTGAAAAGGTTGGATCAACATTATAGTCATTTACATTAAGCATTTCAGTTTTATTTTTCTGACGCCAACCAATATAAAAATCAAAAGTTGGTCCGATACTGGCGTTCACTATCCGGGAATAGTATTTGTATAAAACCGGGATAGATAAGAGTCTTTCTGATATGGTTAGTGTAGCGTTTGTAAACGGACCTCCGGGCGATCCCGCAGAATATGAAACAAATTGTGGGTGTTAGTGGATCAGTATTTGATTTAAATTTAGTTTATGAAACTCAGAAATATTATTGTGGTCGGTGCTTCTGCAGGTGGTGTTCCCGCTTTGATAGAATTAGTGACCACATTACCGAAAAATTTTGAGGGTAGCATTTTTGTAGTGTTACATATACCAGCGACATCGCCGAGCAATTTGCCGGAAATATTGTCAAGAGGTGCTCTTCCGGCTAAACACCCCAAGGATGGAGACCAGATAAAGCCCGGAGTGATCTATATCGCGCCGCCCGATCACCATTTATTATTAGAAGAGGATAAGGTTATGGTAAAAAGAGGACCAAAGGAAAACAGATTCAGGCCCTCCATTGATGCACTTTTTCGTTCGGCAGCATATGTATACGGAACGCGTGTTATTGGAATCGTCTTGTCTGGTGTGTTGAATGACGGCACTTCAGGATTGTGGTCTATAAAAAGACTTGGTGGCTTAACTGTGATCCAGGATCCGGCTGAAGCGCAGCATCCGGAAATGCCTTTAAATGTACTCGAATATGTTTCTGTAGATTTTCAATTGTCAATTAAAAAGATTGGTCAGTTAATCGATCGAACTTCGAGAAAGGTTGCGCCCAACAAAAAAGTAGTACCCAAAAAGCAGCTAAAATTAATAGAACTCGAGATCGAGATCGCGATTAAAGACAATGCCTTTGAAATGGGTATTATGGATATGGGAGAATTAACGCCATTCACTTGTCCGGAATGTAATGGCGTATTAATCCAAATTGTCGAGGGGAGATTAATTCGTTTCAGATGTCATACCGGACATGCCTATACAGCCAGTGCCTTAATGGCCGATTTGTCAGAATCCGTTGAAGATAAATTATGGCAATGTATGCGGGGCTTAGAAGAAACCACTATGCTATTGAACAAAGTAGCCCTGCACTTTCAAAATATTGGGCAGAAAGAAGCTGCACATCTGTTCTTAGAAAAAAGCGAAAACACCGCAAAAAGAGCCCGTATCATTCATGACTCTATATTTCAACAGGCAGTGTTGAGCGAGGATATCCGTTATGAAGCCCAAAAGCCCAGGAGAAGTCCCGCGAAACATAAGACGAAAAGCACATCAAAAGCGCAAAGATAAAGGGGTTGGAAATCCGACGGCGTCTCAATTGAAGAACGCTCCTTTCAATATGCAACTTTTGCACGTATCCCTGTTGCCGGTTGTAAACCGGGATGCTCTGAATAAATTGCAATTTTTAAAGTGTTAGATACTATCAAATAAAAAAGGCTCCAATTTCTTGGAACCTTCTAATCTGTGGGAGTTGACGGGTTCGAACCGCCGACCCTCTGCTTGTAAGGCAGATGCTCTGAACCAGCTGAGCTAAACTCCCTTTTCCCTGTTTTGGGAGTGCAAAGATAGGGGAATGAATATTTTAGGCAAATTTTTTTATGGTTTTTTTACGATTTATTCCTTCCATCAAAACCTTGAAATTTACAAGCTGCCGAGACTGGGCTTATTGTCAGAAATGATTGATCATTTCCATGCAATACAATTAAAACTTCGGTTGTAAACTCAGTTCCCAATATCTGAGAATAGCTGAATAAGTAGTCTTTAATTCTTCAAATGTGGGTGGTTTCAGGAAAAAACCTTGCACAAATGTGTCGTAACTTCTTTTTACCTGGACGGAGTTCGCACCCGTAGACCAGATAATATACGGAATGCTTTTATATCTCGTACTGGTATCCTCAAGGATCTTTTTTCTCAGCTCCAGGCCATTTATGATTGGCAGATTGAAATCGCTGATAATGATAAATGGATTTGCAGAAGATTCCTGCAGGTAGTTAATAAGCGCTGCACCTGACTTCAATAAAATAAGTGGATGGGGTACTTTTAGTTCTTCGTGGGCTTCTTTTATCAGATCGAGGTCGTCAAGGTCATCGTCAACGATCACAATTGGGGGATGCGAAGTCATAAAATCAAAGCAATATTAAATAGCCAGAATATAAAAATAAGATTCTCAGGTTTTTTGCCTACGGAAATGTAATCTATAACTCTTTTTTAATAGTAAATTATTAGTTTCCCCGATGATTCCCAACTCCGGCAGCAGTTGAAACATAAGTGTTTTGAATCCAGGGATTAAATGGGTTACATTGGTCATATAATCACAACATTTTGCAGGATTAATAAGACTACTCTTGTAGCATATGTAGTAAAGACTCCCTGGAAAACCAATTGCAAAAATTTCCCTTAACCACTTGAAATGATATTTAACCCTTTCCTTCAACCTGACCGGAATCTTCGTAATATATGGTGGGTTGTGCTGTTTTTTCTGGTGCTCGCGGCTTTTACCCTGCCATTAATATTAGTAGCAACCAGGAATGGGTTCGAAATAACCATAACTCACCAGGTTATCATTATAGTGCTTGCTTCTGTTATTAGCCAGGCCCTGAAAAAAAGACAATTCAGCGAATTAACAGGACAGATCAATATTTCCTGGTTAAAGCGATTAATGCAGGGGATGATGATAGGTGCGACGCTTATGATCATTCCATCCGTTTTGCTTTTGGTTACAGGCCACGTGACCTGGCAGGGTTCCGGTATCGATATCCGGACTCTCACTCTCGGCACATTTATGTTCCTGATGGTAGCTATTGCAGAAGAATTGCTATTTCGGGGGTTCATTTTTCAGCGGTTGATCGATGCTTTTGGTGAATGGCCAGCCCAGATCATCATTTCATTATTATTCCTGTTAACTCATTTGGATAACCCTGGTATGACAGGTAACATAAAATTATTTGCCAGCATTAATATCTTTCTTGCGTCCATCCTGTTCGGATTGGCATATATAAAAACAAGGAGCCTGGCCATGCCCATAGGTATTCATTTTATGGCAAATTGGGTACAGGGTATATTATTGGGTTTTGGTGTTAGCGGAAACGAACAGGAAAGTATATTGATCCCGGTTTTCGGAAAATCACCTGAATATTTAACAGGAGGTGTTTTTGGACTGGAAGCAAGTGTGCCGGGATTGATATGTGTGATCGCAGCTGTTGTAATGATGTACAGGAAGCAAGGGCAAAAAAGCATTTCTCAAAACAATTCTCTGCTTCCTTAAAATTAAAAATCTTCCTTAAAAAATATAAATCTTCTTTAAAGAATAGAAAGCTTCCTTAAAAGTAGCAGCAATTTTGATTATCTACTGAATTGCGTTTTCCTGAACGTAGAAGTTTATTCTTTCTTGTATAAACTGTTTTAACTGTTTTAACTGCTTCAACTGATTCAACTGTTTCAACTGTTTCAACTGTTTCTACTGTTTCAACTGTTTCAACTGTTACAGCTGTTTCACCTGCTTAAACTGTTTGAACTGCTTCAACTGCTTCAACGCTGATCCAAACCGAGAATCCGCATCGTTTGCGGATCTGTCTGGCCATCAAAAAACTTATCCAGCACCAATTGAAATACCGGGTCCGTAGCCGGGATTGAAGCAAACAAACTCATCGACGATCTTAGTTTCATATCATCCGGTATTCCAAATATCATACGTGCATTATTTGATTTCAACTTTAGCAACTCTCCCGAAATGGCCACAAGCCTTTTGCCTAAAACCGGATGCTTAAGATAGTCAACAGCTTCATGTACATCTTTGATCGAATAAAACCTGGAGGTATCAGTTAAGCCAAGTCCTTCAATCTGTGGAAATATATACCACATCCAATGGCTCGTTTTGCGACCCTTTTTTATCTCGTCGAGCGCTACTTCATAATCAGTTTTTTGCGCTATCTCAAATCTTGTGAGGTCTTTATCTTTTGACATGGTGGGATGTGAATATTACCTCAATTCAAAAGTTGTACCCTTGCTATCAAATCTTCCAATCAATCAGTTCATTCACCCATTCGGTTTTGCGGGGAACTGTTACCTTGATATAGTTATCGGTATAACCTTCCATCATGGCATGGTTACTATGTTTTTCAAACAATACTTTTCTTGTCTGACCGGCATGCAATGAAGTAAAGTATTGCATTTTCATGTAAGATAAATTCCGCAGTGTTTTGTTCCGCTCATTCCGAAGGTGAATAGGCACGATAGGTTCAATATCAAGAGCATGCGTATTTGCACGTTCTGAGTAGGTGAATACATGGAGATAAGACACATCCAATGAGTGCAGGAAATCAAATGTGTCTTTAAAATCTTCTTCCGTTTCACCCGGGAAACCCACAATCACATCAACACCGATTGCGCAATGTGGCATCAGCCTTTTGATGAGGTTAACACGATCAGCATATAACCCGCGCTGGTAGCGGCGACGCATCAATCCAAGAATTTTATTGCTGCCACTTTGCAGCGGAATATGGAAATGCGGCATAAACTTATCGCTGTTGGCTACAAACTCTATGATTTCGTTGGTCAGTAGATTTGGTTCGATAGAAGAGATCCGATACCGCGCTATGCCTTCAATTTTGTCGAGCGCCTGTATAAGTTCATAAAAGTTTTCGGCTTGTTTTTTATTTCCATTATTCCCATCATTTCCACCAGGACCTTTGCCAAAATCACCCAGGTTAACACCCGTCAGCACCACTTCTTTAACCCCGGTTGCGGCCAGTTCGTGAACATTCTTCACTACGTTAGAGACGAGATCACTGCGGCTTTTTCCCCTGGCCATTGGGATGGTGCAGAAGGAACAGTTGTAATCACATCCATCCTGCACTTTCAAAAATGTTCGGGTGCGGTCATGCATTGAAAACGAAGCATTAAAACCGGTGACTTCAGAGATATCACAGCTGCAGATCTTCGCAGAATCTGAATCAGCTTTTGACAGTTCTTTCAGGTGCTGACCTATATTGAACTTTTCGGCTGCTCCGAGCACCAGGTCTACACCCGGGATAGCAGCAATTTCTTTTGGTTTTAGCTGCGCATAACAGCCGGTGATAACCACAAAACTTTCGGGAGACTTTCTTTGGATTTTCCGGACCAGGTATCGGCATTCCTTGTCTGCATTTTCGGTAACCGAACAGGTGTTAATCACATAAACATCGGCGATTTCAGTAAAATCCTTTTTTTCAAAACCTTCATCCTCAAGCAACCTTGAAAGAGAAGAGGTTTCTGAGAAATTGAGCTTACAACCAAGTGTGTGAAAAGCCACTGTCCTTTTTGCCGTCATACGGCGACGAAGGTAATATTTATTCAAAACAATACATATCTTGAAGTTTATCCTGAGTTTTATGAGACAGCGGCGGTTGCCTATTTTGGTGGTGATTTTTATTGGGATCCTGGGATTGGTCGTTTTCCGGCTTTATTGTAAGGGAACTGACCAGCGCGAAAACCAGGATAAAAGGGATCAGCAGGAAGCTCCTTCAAAAAGCAATACCGTCTCCGTCGATAAACCGGATCCGAAAAAAAGTTCGGGTAATTCACCCGATGCAGGTTCCCGCAAGGAAACAAATGGTTCCGGTGAGGCAACCACCGACCCTGGTCAGGAAACGAGGGCGGGAGATGAACCAATATTCAACCGAAATCTCATAAAAATAGTTTATTCCAAACACGCCCGTTGTCGAATGGATTGCCGGCGGATCGATGAATCCGAGATTCTTGAAATCCGTGAGGAGGGGAAGGTTAACTATGCCAAAAGCGAGCTCGACTCAAAACGTGATCCGAAGTTTGCACTAGAAGGCATCACGCACGACAAACAACATGTGCGCATTGTATTTGCGCAGACCCCTAATTCCCATGTCGTCGTAACCTGCATCGACCTCGACACTGATTGGGCCTGCAGTTGCAATTAAAACAAAACCAGCATACCATCATTCAACATATCTAAAATGAAACATCGGGTCATTTCTATATGCTGCTTAGTCACAATATTTTCCCCTATAATTGGCTTAAGCCAACAAACTTTTATTTCCTTAGGTGGTGAGATTGCTATACCTAATTCCTACGGATTGAATATGGTTGCAGGTACGTTAACCGGCGGTTCGTTACGCATCGAATCTTCATTTGGTAAACACATTGCCGGTTTGGCTACAATCGGGTATTTATTTTCGTCAAAACAACATCCATTTCCATCCGTCCCCACAACCACTTCGACCTATAAAGTCCTTCCTCTTCAAGTAGGCATTAAATATTACACGAAAGAAAAAGGAGTGGTTCGAAAGGGGCTTTTCTTTTCAGGTGAATTAGGATTACTATTTACAACGACTAACTTTACCTTTGCATCAAATCCGGACGATAAACGGAAGGAAACCGATCTTGGTTTTGCCCCCGGTATTGGTTATTTAATCGGAAAAATAGAACCCAGCTTCCGGCTTCAATTTGATTTATCAGATTCCGGCTTTAATGTATATTATTATAATTTCAGAGTAGCCTATGCCTTTATAAAGAACAGCAAAAGTAGGTAGATTCAATGCCTCAGAATCGGAAAGACAATAGTTCGAAGTTTCCCCGGCTGCAGTTATCTTCTCCGGAAAATCCAGCGGAAATCACCCGAAAGTTCTGTAGTTATTACAGGTTGTTATGCTCATGTTGTAACCAGCACGCATATTTGAACACTTTTCAAAGATCTTTGCTTACCTAACCGAAATTGACTCATAACATAACTCTTTTGAACTAACTTTCATAATTCATAACTTATAACTCTCTTAATTTGTCTTTCATAATTCACAATTCATAACTAATTTCATAATTCATAACTCATAACTCATATCTCTCTTGACCATTGTCATAAAATTCTCACGTTACATATATGCGGTCTATGCGCTGATTATATTTATTCTGACCATGTTCCTGATTTTGCCATTCGTGGTAGTCGCTTCATTTTTTGGGAGAATAAAAGGAGGGAATACTATCTATCTACTCTGCACATTATGGGCCGATCTGTGGTTTTTTTTTATCGGGATCCGTCACAAAAATTATTATGAGTCGCCGCATGATAAACATAAACCTTACATCTTTGTTACCAACCATATTTCTTATATAGATGCGCCCATTATCTGCAAAGCTATCCGCCAACGATTAAGGATACTTGCAAAAGCAGAAACGGGGAAGATTCCATTTTTTGGATTTATATATCGCAACGCAGTGGTTACGGTCGATCGTTCCAATACCGAAGCCAGGTCAAAAAGTGTTAGGATATTGAAGTCAGTATTGAAAAAACAAATCTCGATATTCATTTTTCCCGAAGGAACTTTTAACGAGACCGGGGCACCTCTGAAAACATTTTTTGATGGGGCTTTCAGGGTCGCCATCGAAATGCAGACGCCTATCAAGCCGGTACTTTTTCTTGATGCTTATGATCGGATGAACTATAAAAGTGCATTACTTATTTCGCCGGGCAGATCAAGGGCCGTGTTCCTGGAGGAAATACCTACAGCCGGTCTCCATTCTCAGGACCTCAACTTTTTGAAAGAACAGGTGTTTACAATCATGGAGCAAAAATTGATACAGTATAAAGCTTCATGGATCAAGGCTGAAAACCTTATCAAAGCGGGTTAAATACTGTTCAGTTAAGCGAATTCGAATGTATATTGCCGGTTGACTTGTGCAAGGCAAAGCCTGCCAGTCACCATTTACAAACATGTTTGCAGAAATCATCATACCATTGGCTTTGCCAAAAAATTATACCTGGTCAGTTCCGGCTGAACTGGAGCAACAGGTATTGCCCGGCTGCAGGGTGGAAGTGGTGCTTGGAAAGAATAAAAAATACGCTGGCATAGTTAAACGCCTGCATCATGAAAATCCTTCTTTCGAAGTAAAGGATATGCTGAATGTGCTGGATGTGGAACCAATCATTTTTTCTGAACAGCTGGCGCTTTGGAAATGGATCGCGCGATATTATATGTGTAGTGAAGGCGAAGTAATGGCAGCGGCTTTGCCGGCACATTTTAAATTGAGTAGTGAAAGCATTCTTGTATTTAATGAAGAACATGGGGAAGATTTTGCCATGCTGGAGCAGGATGAATTTGTTGTAGCGGAGGTGTTAAACGTTAAAAAAGAACTAAAGATCACCGATGTTCAGCAACTGCTCGAATCGCCCAAAGTTTACCCGGTTATAAAAAAGCTGATTGAGAAAAAAGTTTGTTTTGTTTGGGAATCGCTGAAGGAAACCTATTCTCCCAAAAAAGAAACCTATGTAATACTTCATTCGGTATATGACTCGGAAGATAAACTGGCAGATCTGCTGAACAATTGGTCGAGGGCGCCAAAACAGATGGAGTTGTTGCTTGGATATCTTCATCTGCAAAGAACTGAAGGCGAGGTTACAAAATCAGGCTTGCTTAAAAAAAGCAATGCTTCGGATGCTCAACTCAAAGGACTGATCGAGAAAAACATACTGTGGATAGAAAAAAGGCATATCGACCGGATCCGGTATTTGCCGCGAGATATACAGATCGATTTTCAGCTGACACCGAAACAGGAAATATCGCTGGAAGTCATTAGTAAATCTTTTGAAGAAAAATCCGTTTGCCTTTTACATGGAATTACTTCCAGCGGGAAGACACTTGTTTATATAAAATTAATTGAGCAATATATCAGGCAGGGCAAACAGGTGTTATTCCTGTTGCCTGAGATCGCACTAACGTCGCAGATCATACGAAGATTGCAAAAACATTTTGGTGGATATATTGGTATTTACCATAGTAAGTTTAGTCAGAATGAAAGGGTGGAGATCTGGAATAAGGTTAAAAACGGCGAGCTGAAAGTAGTATTGGCGGCACGTTCTGGTTTGTTCCTTCCCTTTACTGATCTTGGCCTTGTGATTGTCGACGAAGAGCATGATGGTTCTTATAAACAGCAGGATCCGGCACCAAGATACAATGCGCGTGATGCAGCGATTTTTTATGCTTCTCTTTTTAAGGCGAAGGTGTTACTGGGTAGTGCCACGCCTTCGGTGGAAAGTTATTTTAATGCGCAGTCCGGCAAGTACGGTTTTTCTGTATTGGATGAGCGTTATGGCGGTGTAAAGTTACCGGGTATTGAGTTGATTGATATAAAAAAGCAGTTCAAGGTCGGCAATGAAAAGATCATGGTGAGTCAGCCTATGCAGGCTGCCATAGAAGATTCTATTGAGAGGGGTAAGCAGGTGATTTTGTTTCAGAACCGGCGTGGTTATTCGCCATACCAGGTTTGTAAGGCATGTGGAGTGATTCCGCATTGCCGGTATTGCGATGTGAGTCTCAGCTTTCATAAGAACACGAATAAATTACATTGTCATTATTGTGGCACGGTATATCCGCTGGTGCATCGTTGTGAGGCTTGTGGGAGCGACCAGTTTATCCAGCAGAATTTCGGTACAGAAAAAATTGAGGAGAAGTTGGAAGAGCTGATACCAAAAGCACGTATAGCAAGGATGGACATTGATAGTGTTCGGGGTAAGATGGCGCATGATAATTTAATACAGCAATTTGAGCAGCATCGGATTGATGTGTTGATCGGGACTCAGATGGTGGTGAAAGGGCTTGACTTCGAAAATGTTAACCTGGTGGGCATATTGGATGCTGATAGTTTATTAAGTTTTGCCGATTTCAGGGTGAATGAGCGGGCATTTCAGTTGATGGAGCAGGTAAGCGGGCGTGCAGGCAGAAAAGATGGTGAGGGTAAGGTGATGATACAGGTAGCGCAAACGGGCCACCCGGTGTTGGCCTATGTGGCTGCGCATGATTACGGGCTTTTTTATGAAAACGAAATTCATAGCCGGAAGCAGTTTTTTTATCCGCCTTTTGCGAGGATCATTCAATTGACATTGAAGCATAAGTCAAAAGATGTCGTTGCTGCAGCTGCAAAAATTTTTGCCAGTGCCTTAAAAGATGAGTTTGGATCTTATATGATCGGACCTGCGGAACCTGTTGTGAACCGTGTCAGAAACCAGTACCTGATGGAGTTGCTTTTTAAACTTCCGAAAGACACTGCGCTTAACTCCCGTTGCAAAGCTGCTATTCATGACCAGGTTGCCGTTATGCACAATGATAAGAATTATAAAAATGTAGTAATCATCGCAGATGTAGATGCGGTTTGATTGTTGTGAAATAAGGACATCCGCTGTTTTTACGATTTGATTTTTTCACATCAGAGTTTCCTCCCTGGATTATTTTTCTATCATATCATGAATTCTCCTTCTATTATTTTTTTCTGTCGTATCAGGAATTCTTCTTCTATCTATTAATTTTTCCATCGTATCAAGAATTCTCCTTCTATCTATTAGTTTTTCCATCTTATCAAGAATTCTCCTTCTATCTATTAGTTTTTCCATCGTATCAAGAATTCTACTTCTATCTATAGTTTTTCCATTGTATCAAGAATTCTCCTTCTATTATTTTTTTCTGTCGTATTAAGATATCTCTCTCTAATATTTTTTCTGTCATATCAAAATTTCTCTTTCCATTATTTTACTCATCATCTCAGGATTTTCATTCACAACCATGATGCTTGTTCAACATGATTTGCTACTGCCACGAACTCTTTGAGTTTTTTCTTTAGAGGAACTTTGAAGGCTTGCCATACCTCTTTAAATCTGCCATACCTCTTTAAATCGATCTTTTCAAAATGACCGCTATTTCAGTCAAAGTCTGGTCAAAATGACTGAAATCGCGGTCATTTTGAAAAACCCGGAAATAAGCTATCCCGCTAATCATTCTTTCTTTCTCATGGTCCGCTATTCATTGTCAGCAAAATCTTAGCCTCTAATCTTCCTTAGCTAATGGTTTTGGGCCAAAGCTTCAATTTCAGCATATTGATATACCTGGATTCCTTTTTTTTCTGATTTGGCTGCATTGACCATAGCCCGGGCAACATTCATCGCTTTGACCGGTTTGTATTTTTTCAGTTTTCCGGCAAGCATAAACGAAAAAGCAGGCATCAATACCTGGGCTATCTTTTCAGTTATCCGGGATTCGTTTCTTTCGCCGAGCAATAATGAAGGTTGAAAAATATGCAGTGAAGGAAAATTGATTTTTTTCAGTGCCTCTTCTGTTTCTCCTTTCAGTTTCAGGTAAAAGTTTCCTGAATCGTGATTTGCACCAACAGCCGAAACCAGCAGGAATTTGCTGAAGCCATTTTTAAGACCCGTTTTTGCTGAATTGACAGGGATATCGAAGTCAACCTTGCGGTAAGCATTTTTATCTCCCTTCACTTTCGATTGGGTAGTTCCCACGCAACAAAAAATACAATCGCCGCTGCCCATTTGCTGATCCATGTCAGCCGGGTCTTCAAAGTTAACTAGCTTAACTTCGATCTTTGATTCATGAAAAAGAATAGGGCGACGAACCAGCAGCCTGACATGAGTAAAGGTGGGATCATCGATCAGCTGTTTAACAACAAGATCTCCAATCATTCCTGTAGAGCCGATGACTACCGCGGTTTGTCCGGACATAATTTTTTATTTTTGTACTCTATGCAAGTTCATGAAAATTACCCACTGCGGGATCTAAATACCTTCGGCATCGCTGAAACTGCAAGATATTTTGCATCATTCAGGGATGAATTCGAACTGGAAAAGCTGCTAGCCCACTATAAAAAGCTCAGCGAGGTTTCAAAGTTCCCGCCTATAATACTTGGTGGTGGTTCTAATATATTGCTTACGGGCAAGCTAAACAGAATGGTGCTGAAAAATGAAATCCGGGGCATGGACATCATCAAAGAAGATTCAAACCATGTTTATATAAAAGTCGGGGCGGGGGAGAATTGGCATCACTTTGTATTGTTCTGCCTTGAGAATAATCTTGGGGGCGCAGAAAATCTTTCATTGATACCAGGCAATGTTGGTGCTTCCCCCATGCAGAATATCGGGGCTTATGGCGCGGAACTCCGGGAAATTTTTGATGAACTCGAAGCTTTTGATCTCCAATCGGGAAAAGCTTTTATGTTCTCGGTAAACGATTGCGAATTTGGTTATCGTGAAAGTGTTTTCAAACGGAAATTTAAGGATCGTTTTGTGATCCTGAATGTCACCTACCGCATGAATAAAAAACATGATTACAGGATTTCTTATGGAGCCATCTCGCAGGAACTCGAGAGAATGCGTGTGAAGGATCTTTCAATACAAGCCATATCCCAGGCTGTAATAAATATCAGGACATCAAAATTGCCGGATCCACGGGTGATAGGCAATGCCGGAAGTTTTTTCAAAAATCCCACCGTAAGCGAAGGCGTTTATGAAAAACTCGGTGCTAAATTTCCAGACATTGTTGCCTATCCGCTGGAAGACGGCTCAATGAAACTTGCCGCAGG
Organism: Flavitalea sp.; assembly: GCF_035489435.1. Taxonomy (NCBI): domain Bacteria; kingdom Pseudomonadati; phylum Bacteroidota; class Chitinophagia; order Chitinophagales; family Chitinophagaceae; genus Flavitalea; species Flavitalea sp. Next base: position 7,717 of record NZ_DATHKG010000172.1, on the reverse strand, counting down.
CTGGCTGATCGAACAATGCGGCTGGAAGGGCTATCGCAAGGGCGATGCGGGCTGTCATGCACAACAGGCGCTGGTATTGGTAAATTATGGTAACGCCAGGGGATCAGAGATAAATGCGCTTGGCATTGAAATCGCGCATTCTGTCAAGAAAAAGTTTGGTGTTCAGTTAGAGAGAGAGGTTAACCTCATTTAGAATTTAGAGAAATCAACCCTGGGATAAAAGTTCAGGAATCTGCATTAATGATGGAGCTCAGCCAGAAATGCTGGGACTCAGCCAGAAATGCTGGGACTCAGTCAGAAATGATGGAGCTCAGCCAGAAAAAGATATAGACGTCATCAACAGAAATTTTCCTGGGTTAAAAGTTGCAGGTACCTGCATTCGCATTGCGGCCCTTCCCGAAAGACGAAATCGGTTGCCCTATGTTTCCTTCGAAATTTTTTGATTGCCTCTCATGTCTCCTTCAAATCGAAGTTTTAAAAATGACCGCGATTGCAGTCAAAGTCTGGCTGTAATGACTGAAATGGCGGTCATTCTTAAAAAACATGGAAAGACAGTAGTCACGAACCCTCGGGTAATCATTTCATAATACAAAAACGCTGGTCAAACGCTGGTCAAACGCTTGTCAAACCCTTGTTACCCTGTTACCCTGGTTAAACCCCGGAGGCAGCAGAGAAATGTTCGGATAGCCAGCATCGCCTTCAATCCTGTCTCTTCCCGAACGGGATATTTAAATTGTACAGGTAATTGATAGATCAAACCGGTCAGTCTGTTGCATCAAAAATGAACAGTTGGTTTCCGCCACTGAATCTAAGGGGCTGAAAAACATCATTTTGCATTATTGGCATTGCAATTGAAAAATTCTAATATTATTCAATTGAACGAACCAGTTGAAGGAATCAAGTTGAACGAATCAATTGGACTAATCAATTACACGAATCAATTTGACTAATCAATTACACGAATCAATTTGAACAAATCAATTTGAACAAACCAATTTGAACGAACCAATTGAACGAATCAATTTGAACGAACCAATCAACTCAACCAATCATTTCGGCTATGATTAAAAGCTACATTTTAATTGCCTGGAGAAACGTGCAGAAAAGCAAGATCTATTCAGCCATTAATATCATCGGGCTGTCTACCGGTATGGCAGTCGCATTATTGATAGGCCTCTGGATCTGGGACGAAGTATCATATGATGATTATTTCAAAAACAAAGAACGACTCGCACGGATTATTGCTACCCAAACTTTTAACGGTGAAACAAGCTCCCATTCAACAACTGTAGTGCCGCTTGAAAATGAACTGCGGACTAAATATAGCTCCGATCTAAAAAGACTATCGCTTATTTCAAAAAATACCAATATACTCGCCGTCGGCGAAAAACGTATCTCGGCTTCGGGAATGTGGGCAGGGCCGGATATAACGGATATGCTCACCCTGAATATGGTTAAAGGCAGTGGTGTTTCGTTCAGGGATCCGTCAACCATGCTTCTTTCCAAATCTATGGCGAAAACGCTGTTTGCTGATGAAGATCCTATCGGCCAGGTTGTAAAAATTGATAACCGCGGTGAACTCAAAGTCGGCGGGGTTTATGAGGATCTTCCCAAAAACACGACTTTTTTTGAAACGGCTTATTTGTTACCCTGGTTCAACAAACAGAACTGGTGGAACACACAAACGGATGCATGGAGCAATCATGGTTGCGAGATTATCGTGGAGTTGAACGAGAACATAGATATCGAAAAAACCAGCGCCAAAATAAAAATGATCACACAGGATCATGGATATGTGCAGAGCAATGAATTGTTGATGTTACACCCGATGGACAGCTGGCACTTATACAGCAAATTTGAAAATGGCCAGCAGGCAGGCGGCAGAATTCAATATGTGATGTTATTCGGTACCATTGGTTTATTTGTTTTGTTGCTTGCCTGTATCAATTTTATGAACCTCAGCACCGCCCGAAGTGAAAAACGTGCAAAGGAAGTCGGGATACGGAAAACAATTGGTTCAGGCAGGCTGGAACTGGCGGTGCAGTTTCTCTGCGAGTCGATGGTTATGTCATTTTTTGCTACCGTTGTCGCCGTAGTACTGGTTCATAGCTCATTGCCATTTTTTAACCGGTTATCGGATAAGGCAATGACCATGCCCTGGAATAATCCTGTATTCTGGCTTATTACAATCGGCTTCACCTGTATTGTAAGCCTGGTGGCAGGAAGCTACCCGGCGTTTTATCTTTCTTCGTTTCGGCCGATCAGGGTTTTAAAAGGAAATATGATTACCGCCAGATTCGCCGCTATTCCACGCAAGGTGCTTGTTGTATTGCAGTTCACTGTATCAATTGTTTTGATCATTGGAACCATCGTTGTTTACCGGCAAGTAAAGTTTGCAAAGAGCCGGCCGGTTGGGTACGAACGCGATCACCTGATCAGCATAAAGATGAACACTCCTGAAATCTATGCTCATTATGATGCCCTGAGAGCTGATCTTATTGCAAGTGGAGGAGCGATCGAGATGGCAGAATCGAACAGCGCACCAACGCAGATTTTTTTTAATAACAGCGGGATGGACTGGCCCGGCCGGCCCGCTGACCTCGATCCGCTATTTGGAACCATTGCAGTAACACATGATTTTGGCAAAACCATAGGTTGGAAGATCGTTGAGGGCCGTGATTTCTCCAGGAATTTTAATGATACGGGCGCGCTTATATTAAATGAAGCCGCGGTGAAAGTGACAGGAATAAAGGATCCGGTGGGCAAAATATTTAAACTGGTGAATAAAAACCAGGTAATTGTTGGTGTAGTGCGTGATATGGTCATGAATTCACCATTTGATCCTGTTGTTCCGACCATATTTCACCTGCAGCCAGGTTGGGTTCACCTGGTTTGTGTTAAGATCAACCCGGAAATGAATATGCAGCTGGCCCTTGCAAAAATTGAATCCATTTTCAAAAAGTATAACCCCGCAAGTCCTTTCGAGTACAAATTTACCGACCAGGAATATGGGGAGAAGTTTTCAGAAGAAGAAAGAGTGGGTAATCTCACAACAATTTTTGCAGTGTTGGCTATTTTCATTTCATGCCTTGGACTTTATGGGCTGGCCTCTTTTGTTGCAGAACAAAGAACCAGGGAGATAGGAGTGAGGAAGGTATTGGGTGCATCCATATTTACGTTATGGAAATTGCTTTCAAAGGAGTTTGTGCTGCTTGTCACCATCTCTTGCATTATTGCCGTGCCTTTGGCTATGTATTTTTTAAGTGGATGGCTGGAGAATTACAATTACCGCACAGATATCTCCTGGTGGATATTTGCCGTTTCTATTTTGGGTGCTTTGATGATTACCATGGTCACCATTAGCTTCCAGGCGATTCGGGCAGCTTTGGCCAACCCGGTAAAAAGTTTGAGAATGCAATAATTCTTCTTCACTCATTTATTTAACTCTTGAAACAGGGTAATCAGGGACTCATCATTTCTTAACCTGAGATCATTTGTCAATGTCATAATTTTCTCCGCATAATCAGGCATTGCCTTCATCAAAAAATTTCGGTCTCTTTTTATCCTGGTGATTCTATTGCCGGGAAGTGCAGCATATAATTGAGATCCTTCCACGTAACGTTTTTTATTTGCGGTACTATACTCTCTATATCCAGTGACAGTTTTGTACCTGTATTTTAACAATACAATTTTACCGTCAACTAGCAATTCGTAAAAAGTAGCCCTGGTGTTCCTGTCTATTGGCGGAAAATTACTTCTGAAAACAAGGCCCAGTGTATTATTTTCTTTATGCTGCAAATAAAAATCCGTGATACTATCTACGAATTCCAGAACCATATCGTCACGCTTAAATAACAACTTGTTATTAAGCATATTGAATTGTAAATACAAGTCGTTGCTCATTTTCCCGTTTGTAAATACTACCCGGCCAGATTCGAATTCATCATTAAGAAATGGACTGCCTTCAATATCAAAGTTCTGGGATCCAGGCAGGGGCTTCCCTGTCAGATCACGTAAAAAAACCATGGTAGGCTTTCCTGCTCCATTGAGAGTAGGTAGAGGTGTTGCTTCCTGGGCAGACCCGGAATAAAAAAAGAGGATGCAGGTTGATAGGATAAAAAGACCCCGGCAATTCCGGGGTCTTTTTATTAAAGATTATTATTCATCAAAGATTGTAGTTACTAGCGGTAATGGATAACAGAATAGTAATGGATAACTGAAAAATTAATTGCTTACCTGAATCTGAGATTGTGTTTATTAATTTAAATCATCGTTAATTAAAATCATCGTTCTCGAAATCATCATCTGCCTGGCCGGCACCACTGCTCATGTTCAGCATGGATCCCATCAGGTCCTTAAATTCGATCTTATTATCAACAATTTTTTTGCTGATTAATGAATAAGAGGCCAGGCCATGCAACACAAATTCCATCAGTAAAGCAGCTTCTTTTTCGTTGGCTGTCTTATAATATTTCTTGACCAGCGAATGCAGGCCATCGACCTTGTAAAGCTGCTGGATCTTCTCCTGGTCCTTTGTATTCAAAAACAGGTTCAGCGCATTGCCTTTATCAAACCAGTTCTGCACGGGTTTATAAGGATTTTCTTCCTGCGGTAATTTTGGATTTCTTTTTTTCTTGAAAGAATCCGGGTTAGGGAAATAAGCCGAGAATTGTGTGCGCATGGCTTTATCTAAAAGATTTGTTGCAACCTGGTAAGGACCTTCCTGTTCGCCTTCATAAACCAGTTCAATCTTACCAGTGATGGAAGGAATAATGCCTGACAGATCACTGATCCAGACCTGGGTTTCCTTTTCGTTATTAATAATAGCACGGCGCTCCGCAGAACTTACCGCATTTTCATAAGCTGAAATACTCAGACGTGCAGAAACACCACTTTTCTTATCGACATATTCACTACCCCGGGCTTCAAAAGAGATCTGTTCGATAGTACGCTTAATCAGGTCGCTGATCGTCACCCTGGATGATTGAACTTCCGGTATATCGGCTTCCTGTTCAGTGATGCTTAAGGCGGTATCGATTGTTTTAGGATAGTGTGTGAGAATCTGGCTTTCGATACGATCCTTTAAAGGAGTAACGATGGAACCGCGATTCGTGTAGTCTTCCGGGTTAGCCGTGAACACGAACATGATATCAAGCGGCATACGCAACTTGAAACCACGGATCTGTACATCACCTTCTTCCAGGATATTAAAGAGGGCAACCTGTATACGTGCCTGTAAATCCGGAATTTCATTGATTACAAATATGCCACGGTTACTACGCGGAATTATGCCATAATGTATAACCCTTTCATCGCCGAAATTCAGTTTCAGATTAGCGGCTTTGATCGGATCGATATCACCGATCAAATCAGCAACACTAACATCAGGAGTAGCGAGTTTTTCACCATAACGTTCTGAATGATGCAACCAGTGGATAGGAGTGTCATCACCTTTTTCGGCTAACAGGTCGCGTGCGAAGCGGCTGATGGGATGGAAAGGGTCATCGTTGATATCACTGCCCTCGATTACCGGTACATATTCATCCAGCAGCATGGTCATCTGGCGGGCCATACGTGTTTTCGCCTGGCCACGAAGACCAAGAAAAAGGATATTATGTTTTGATAAAAGTGCACGTTCAACATCCGGAATCACAGTTTCTTCATAGCCGATGATATTGCTGAAAGTTGCTTCTTTTGCCTGTAATTTTTTGATGAGGTTGTCGCGAATTTCTTCCTTGACTGATTTTGGTTTGTAGCCTTGTTTCTTTAGTTCACCTAGTGTCTTTATTTTCTTAATATCCATTGTTGGTTTTTTATTTGGCAGCTTCAGCAACAGGCTTCAGCTATTTTATGCTTTTGTATGCTATTTTATGTTTTTGTATACTTTGTATACTTTTGTTTGATTTTTTATGCTTTGTATTATTTGTAATCTTTTATTCTTTCTATTCTTTAGTCTTGTTCTTGTATTCTTCTACATTCTTCCTGTATTCTTTTTTATGCTTCCGTATGGAAGTTACCGTACAAATTTCCTGCAACACATGCAGTAACATGTACAGAGATTGTTAAGATAAGGGGCAAGTTCGTTTGTAAATAAACCAATCTGATAAATAAACCAATCTGATCAATAAACCGATCTGATCAATAAACTGTTTTACGTTTTCCGTTCTCGAAGTCTTTGAAGATGAATGAACCGAGCCTGTCCAGTGAGGCAAAAAATGCTTTACCATTATTTGTTTCGGTGAACTCGGTCACAAACCGCTGTAGATAAGGATCCGTGGCGATCATAAAAGTGGTGATGGGTATTTTTAGTTTTTTACATTGGGCTGCCAGGTTCAGGCAACGATTGGTAATCTTCCTGTCAAGTCCAAAACTGTTCTTGTAATACTTCTTACCAATTTTGAGGCAGGTCGGTTTACCATCCGTGATCATAAAAATCTGCTTGTTTGGATTTTTACGCCGACGCAGCAGATCCAAAGCCAGTTCCAGTCCCGCCACCGTGTTTGTATGATAAGGGCCAACTTCCAGGTAAGGCAGATCCTTGATCTCGACCGGCCACGCATCATTGCCAAATACCACTATATCGATCGTGTCTTTCGGGTATTTTGTAGTGATCAGTTCGCTCAGCGCCATCGCCACTTTTTTAGCCGGTGTAATCCTGTCTTCCCCGTACAAAATCATTGAATGGGAAATATCAATCATCAGCACGGTTGAAGTCTGGGCCTTGAAATCGGTTTCCCTGATAGCCAGATCATCCTCGCTCATCATGAAACTGTCGATCCCATGATTGATCTGCGCATTCAGGATCGATGTGGTAAAATCAATTTGTTCCAGGGTATCACCAAACTGGAAAGGTTTGGTTTCAGGATTAATTTCATCGCCCTGTCCGGGTTTGAAACTATGATGGTCGCCGGATTTTGTTTTCTTGAGTTTTCCGAAAATTTCTTCCAGTGAACGTTTCCGGATTCCCTGTTCGGTTTTTGGTGTGATCTTGATCTGTCCTGTTTCTGTGTTGTCTTTTAAATAGCCTTTTTCCTTTAGTTCATCGATGAAGTCGCCCATGCCATATTCGTCGTTGGTAAGATTGTATTCCTTATCCAGCTGGTTCATCCAGTTCATGGCTTCGCCCACATCGCCATTGGTATAGCTCAGCAATTGCATGAAAAGATCCAGCAGTTCTTCGAATTTGCTTTTGCCTCCCTCGCCCGGTTTAAATTTTGAAAAGTTGTAGCCTATCACGCGCAAAAGTTTTAGTGAATCAATTATCCCAATTTAAGCATTATTTGCCAACGGTTTAATTACAAATAAAACGCCTGATTGTTGTGGGATTACATACTGAATCCTGCGATTGCCTCCACCTGGGATGGGTTGGCGGATTTCGTTCCGAACGTAAGGGATTGTCGCCGTTGACAGCGGATGGTCCCGCAAGTGGGAATTGGCTACCAGGCGCTTTTTGATCCCTGATCAGCTTTTTATGATCTGTTGGGCTCCGGTTGCGGACACGCCTTGATCAGCTTTTTAATCATCCCGCAAGTACGGGAAAAAAAGGCGCAGGATTCAGCATCCCGGCCCTTGGGGGTTGGGGTTGGGTGGATGAAAGATCGATCCAGTCGGCATGTAAATTAGTACTTAACTATAAAACCCGTCAAAGGACGGGTTATAGACTGAATGTGGCAGAGGTAGTTTAAAACGGGTATTATAGATTGGTTCATTAGGGGTT